>JACMQR010000192.1 GCA_014376885.1 Polaromonas sp. | reverse complement strand
ACGCTTTTTCCGGCATCTCCCGTGCCGCCGCCCCATGTGCTGCGCGACCATGCCCGGGAAATCCTGCAGGAAATCGTTGCCGATCTGGGCAGATACCAGACGGCTGCGCAGCAAAAAGAAAAATCCGAAGGCCAGGACCCGGAAGCCATTGACAAGAAAAGCCCGGCCTCCATTCACGGCACCTTGCGCCAAGCCAGCGGCTTTTCCCTGACCCAGCTAACCGCCGAATACCGGGCCCTGCGGGCCACCGTGCTCCGGCTGTGGCTGCCGCACATCGAGCCTGGCGCGCCGGAAAGCTCGACCGACATGATGCGCTTTAACGAGGCGATGGACCAGGCCCTGGCCGAGTCGGTGGTCACCTATTCGGAAAACGCCGACCGCACGCGCGACACTTTTTTGGCCATTCTGGGTCATGACCTGCGCAGCCCGCTGTCCACCATGGCCATGGCCGGGCAATTCCTGGTGCGGCCGTCGGTGGGCAGCGAAGGCACCCGGCAAATCGGCGCCCGGGTGGCACGCAGCGCCGCCAACATGACCTCGATGATCAACGACCTGCTGGAATATGCGCGCACCCAGCTCGGCAGCGGCATTCCCCTGGCCCCGGGCCCGGTCGACCTGCGCGAGATTTGCCAGGCGGCACAGGACGACACCCAGGCCGCTTACCCGGACTGCCCGTTTGCGCTGGAAACCTCGGGCGACCTGAGCGGGTCGTTTGACGGGCCGCGCCTGCAGCAGCTGTTTTCCAACCTGCTGAACAACGCCGCCCAATACCGCGACGACACCCACCCGGTGACGCTGTCGGTTCACGGCGACGCCGACGGGGTCACGGCAAAGGTGTGCAACCTGGGCCCGGTGATTCCCGCCCAGTCGCTGCAGGCCATTTTTGACCCGCTGGTTCAGCTGTCGGTCAAACCGGGCGAGCAGCAGGGCGCGCCGTCCAGCAGCCTGGGCCTGGGCCTGTTCATTGCCCGCGAAATCACCTCGGCCCATGGCGGCACCATCACCGCGGCCTCCAGCGAAGAGTCTGGCACGGTGTTTACCGTCAAACTGCCGCGCACACGGCCCGCCGGGCAAGCGCTGTAACCCAAGCAGTTCGGTGGCTGGCTGGGCTCGTGCCACCTCGCAGGTTGGTCATTGCCTTAATCGCCGGTGCTGAAGCCTTGCTCACCCGACTTCGGTGCCAAGGTAGGCTGGCCTGACAAAATTCCGTGGTATCTGGTCAGTGCCTTGCCAATCTTGATGCCTTTATCGGTGATGTCAAAAAGACAAATGTCTTTGCTGTGCTGGCTTGCCCTGACCTTCACCACTGAAATGACCCGCTTGAACTGGCCGTTGATTTCCACATAGCGCATGGCCAGGATGGCGTCGGTCAAAAACGCATTGCCATAAGAGGAAAACCGCAGGTCGGTGTAGCGGTCCTCCAGCTCGGCGGTCATCAGCACGGTCACGCCCATGTTGGTGAGCACGGACACCAGCCGGTACAAGGACTCGCGAAAGTTCTCGCGAAAGGTCGACATCAGCGCCAGCTCGAAACCCGACAGCGAATCGATCACCACCCGCTTGGCGTTCTTTTTTCGGATCAGGTTCACCAGGTCGTGAAGTATTTCGTCAATCGACAAATCGAGCACCTGGGTGTCGATGACCGACAGGCTGCCGTCATCGACCAACTTTTTAAGCCGGCCGTTGAGCAGCTGGCTGGGGCTTTTTTCGAACGCCGCAATCACCCCGGGCTCGCCCAGGCGCGCACCTTCGGCCAGAAATTCAGTGCACAGTATGCTTTTGCCGCAGCCGCTCGGCCCCACCACCAGCAGGGAGTAACCCACCGGCAGGCCGCCGCCCATCATTTTGTCGAGCACCGGCTCGCCCATCGTTAACCGCGAGTTGCCGGTAATCTCAGTTCTGTGGCTGTTTTCATAACTGAGAATGGCGCGTGGAAACACCTCGATGCCGCTGCTGCTGATGCGAAAGGTGTGCAGGCCGGGCCGCTGCGCCTGCCCACGCATCTTGATGACCTGCAGCTTGCGAAACATGGCATCGCGGTGCACATCCTGCAGCATCCAGATGATGCCGTCGGCCACGGTGAACACCGGGCTGGACTCTTCTTCCTGGGTCAGGTATTCGCCAATCAAGAAGGTGGTGGCCTGCCAGCCGGTCATCTGTACGCCGAGCATCTGGATAAAGTGCTGCAATCCCCTCGCGCCATCGTCCCTGACTGATTTGGCAGACTGGACCATCGAGCGAAAAGAGTCCACAAACACCAGGCTGGGACCAAAGCTTTCCACCTCTTCGATGATGCGGGCCAGCACCCGCTCGAACTGCCCGTCCAGCAGGTCGCTGGCCAGGTTGACAAACTTGATCGAGGTGTTGATCTTGTCGATGTCGAAGTAAGAAAACTGCTGCTGGTAGCGCAGCATCTTGAGCGGCGGCTCACCGAGCACGGTAAAAAACAGCGCGCGCCGCTCCGGGCTGGCCAGCGAAAACATGATCTGGTGCGCCAACGTGGTCTTGCCCGAGCCGGGCGTTCCGGCAATCAGGTTGAATGAAAATTCCGGTATGCCGCCGCCCAGCAGTTCATCCAGACCGTCAACCCCTGTGGGCAGTTGGCGTATGGTTACTTTTTTGCTCATTTTGGAAGGTCCTTTGCGGATGTTTCGGTAATTTTGTGACTCCAGGCTGAGTGCAAAAGATGGGTGGTTAGCTTCTCGCCAATCAATGAAACGAGTAAATCAAGAAAAATGGTGAATAAATCCAGGCTGGCCTGCTGGACATCCAAAATGTCCTGCGTTTGCAAACAGGCCGCCAGGTCAGCAAATCGATTGTCAGCGACAGGCTTTACAGCGCAAGGCAGTAGCCATGGATGGTTTTTGCCGGCCAGGCGAACGCTGCGCGCGTAGAGCGGCTGGAAGCCACCCTCGCCAATGATTGAAATCAGTTCAGGAGCAAGCTGCTCCCAAAGCCGGAGGGTGGTTTTCAGCCCGTCAGCCGGCTGCCGGGCCAAGGCGGCATGCAGCAATTGCTGCCGGGAATTCGTGATGGATTCCATCGTCATTCGGAAAATGCAACGGGACAGGTTGTTGAAACAATATTTTGCAGGGTTTCCAGGGCCACCGGCTTGGCCAGGTAGCTGTCAAAGCCGGCCAGCCGGGCATGCGCGCGGTGGTCCGGGCTGTCGTAGCCGGTCATGGCGATGCAGTAGGGAACGGGCTGCACGCCGCTGGCCTTGAGTTGCCTGATCACCTCATACCCGTCCATGCCCGGCAAGCCGATGTCGCACAGCACGACATCAAAGTTGCCGGTTTTTGCCATGTCCAGGCCGGCCGGCCCGTCAAACGCGGAAGCCACCGGATGGCCTTCAAAGGTCAGGCAAAAATTGAGCGTTTCATTGGCGTCGACATTGTCTTCAATGATCAGTATCCGGCAGGACCTGGCGGGCACGGCCGGCGCAGTGGATGCGGCCCGGTGGGCAGGCGGCGCGCCGGGCTTGCCCACCAGCGGCAGCAGCACGGTGAATTCGCTTCCCTGGCCCAGCCCGTCGCTGTGCACCCGCACCGACCCGCCATGCAGCTCGACCAGCCCGCGCACCATGGACAGGCCAATGCCCAGGCCGCCCTCCGAACGGTCCAGCGTGCGCGGCGCCTGGGTGAACAGGTCAAAGATGTACGACTGCACCTCAGGCTCGATGCCGACGCCCTGGTCCTTGATGGCGACGGCCACCTGGCCG
This sequence comes from Polaromonas sp., assembly GCA_014376885.1. Taxonomy (GTDB): domain Bacteria; phylum Pseudomonadota; class Gammaproteobacteria; order Burkholderiales; family Burkholderiaceae_C; genus Polaromonas. The sequence continues at coordinate 8,351 of JACMQR010000192.1, read as the reverse complement.
TCGGCGTTGTAGCAGGCCGACAAGCTGATGGATTTGCCGGGCGGCGAGTATTTGCTGGCGTTGATCAACAGGTTGGAAAAAACCTGCGAAAGCCGGATGGCGTCCCCGTCAATCACGACCGGCTGCGGCGGCAGGTCCACCACCAGCTGCTGCTGGTGGCTGTCGAGCACGGGCTGGCTGATCTCGGCGGCGCTGTGCACCACATCGGCCAGCAGCAGCGGGCTTTTCTTGAGGGTGATTTTTCCGCTGCTCACCCGCGACGCGTCGAGCAGGTCGTCCAGCAGGCGCTTCATGTGAACGACCTGCCGGGAAATGATCTGCTGGATGCGCGGCAGTTGCGGATGGGCCGGGGAAATTTTTTCCAGCATATCGGCGGCCAGGGAAATCGGCGCCAGCGGATTGCGCAGCTCGTGGGCGAGCATCGACAAAAATTCCGTCTGCCGCCGAACCGCTGCTTCGGCCTGGTCCTGGAGCTCTTGCGCCCGCAGGGAGGTCACGACCAGGTTTTCATTGGCTTCGAGCAGCTTGCGAACAAGCTCGTCGGGAATTAGATGGTTTTTCAGCTCAGGCATGGGCCTCCGGCACTCAGGGCCCGCCAGTTGTCCGGCACGCCATTGGGTGGTTTGACACGTTTGAAACTTGTGCCGCTCTTTCTTGTCAGCAACTCATGCGAAAGCATTCACAGCGTCAATGCCGGCAGATGAAAGCGCGGTTGCAGGTGGTAAGCAGCCAATTTTCCGGCAAGACCACCCAATGTCAAGTCAGCCAAGCGCCTGACTGCCCGCTTCAAAGGCTCGAAGGTCATCGGCACGCCCAGGCGCACCGGCGCCTTGAAGAAAAACCGTGCGGCACCATACCAACTCATTTTTTAATAGCAATAAACCTATACCCATCAAGCACGAAGACGCTTTTTAATCAGAATTTTCGACTCAAAACTTCGGCATGCCCTTCATGCCGCCCATGCGCTTCATCATCTTCATCATGCCGCTGCCCTTCATTTTTTTCATCATTCCTTGCATTTGCTCGAACTCATTGAGCAGGCGGTTCACTTCCTGAACCTGCACGCCCGAGCCAGCGGCGATGCGCCGCTTGCGCGTGGCCTTGATCAGGTCGGGCTTGCGGCGCTCCAGCGGCGTCATGCTCTGGATGATGCCTTCCTTGCGCTTGATGTCTTTTTCGGCCTTGTCCATGTCAATGGCACCAGCCTTGGCGGCCATCTGCGCCGGCAGCTTGTCGAGCAGGCTGGAGAGGCCGCCCATGCTCTTCATCTGCTGCAGCTGGCTTAAAAAATCGTTCAGGTCAAAGCCGTCGCCGGACTTGATCTTGGCGGCGAGCTTTTGCGCCTCCGCCATGTTGACGCCCGAGGCCATCTGCTCGACCAGCGCGACGATGTCGCCCATGCCCAGGATGCGGCCGGCATGGCGCTCGGCGTCGAACACTTCCAGGCCGTCGAGCTTTTCGCTGGTGCCTGAGAACTTGATCGGTGCGCCGGTGATCTGGCGCACCGACAGCGCTGCGCCGCCGCGCGAGTCGCCGTCGGTCTTGGTCAAAATGATGCCGGTCAGCGGCAGTGCCTCCTTGAAGGCTTTGGCGGTGTTGACCGCATCCTGGCCCTGCATCGCATCGACCACGAACAGCGTCTCGACCGGCTTCAAGATGGCATGCAGCTCCTTGATCTCGGCCATCAAGGCCTCGTCAATCGCCAGCCGGCCGGCGGTGTCGACCAGCAGCACATCAAAGAAATGGCGCTTGGCGTAATCCAGCGCGGCGCGCGCGATGTCGGCCGGCTTTTGCTCGGGCGAGCTGGGAAACCATTCGGCGCCAGCCTGCTTGGTGACGACCTTGAGCTGCTCGATGGCCGCCGGCCGGTAGACGTCGCCGGACACCGTCAGGACCTTTTTCTTGCGCTTTTCGATCAGGTGCTTGGCCAGCTTGGCGGTCGTGGTGGTCTTGCCGGCGCCCTGCAGGCCGGCCATCAGGATCACCGCCGGCGGCTGCGCGGCCAGGTTGATGTCGCTCACGCCCTCGCCCATGGTGGTGGCCAGCTCCTTGCTGACGATGCCGACCAGCGCCTGGCCTGGCGACAGCGAGCCCATCACCTCCTGGCCCAGCGCCTTGTCCTTGACGCGGGCGATGAAGTCGCGCACCACCGGCAGGGCGACGTCGGCCTCCAGCAATGCCATGCGCACTTCGCGCAGCATGTCCTGCACATTCGACTCGGTGATGCGCGCCTGGCCGCGCATTTCCTTCACGAGGCGGGATAACTTGTCAGTAAGGGCTGTGGCCATGAATGGGTGTCCTGAAAGGGTAGGCTGCGGTATGCCGGAGGCCTCGGGGGAACCTGGCCAGGCGCTAAACTCTGGTGATGATTTTAGCTTTCAGCAATGCCGGGGTTTTTGCGGCAGCGGCCGGGGCGGCCACTGCCTACGCCGTCCTGGCGCTGGCCACGTCCCGCCTGGGCAAAAGCACGGTGCGCGGCTTGCTGCTGGCGGCCTGGCTGCTGCATGCGCTGACCCTGGTCGAGGCTCTGCTGGGCACCCCCCCGCGGTTCGGTTTCGCCCCAGCGCTGTCGATGACCGTGTGGCTGTTGCTGACGGTGTACGCGGTGGAGCGCCGGCTGTTTCCGCAACTTCAGGCGCACTGGGCGCTGGCCGGACTGGGCACCGCCGCCGTGCTGCTGTCGCTGGTCTTCCCGGGCACCGCCTACCACGCGATTGCTTCGGCGTGGCTGCCGCTGCACTGGGCCCTGGGCATCGCATCGTATGGCCTGTTTGCAGCCGCTGCCGTGCATGGCTGGCTGATGGTGCGCGCCGAGCGCGCCATCCGCCAGGGCGGGCAGATCGATACCGGGGTTCCGCTGCTGACCCTGGAACGGCTGACCTTCCGGTTCGTTGAAGCCGGCTTCGTGTTGCTTTCGGCCACCCTGGCGGTGGGCTGGCTGTTTGCCGAAACCCTCTACGGTCCCGGCCTGGTCTGGAAATGGGACCACAAAACGGTGTTTTCGCTGCTCGCCTGGGCGGCCTTTGCCGGCTTGCTGACCGGCCGGGCACGCCTGGGCTGGCGCGGCCTCAAGGCCGTTCGGGTGCTTTACCTGGGCACCGGCCTGCTGCTGCTGAGCTATGTCGGCTCGCGCTTTGTCCTTGAAGTCATTTTGGGGCGGGCATGAAATACCTGCTCGTCATCGTCCTGGCCTTGGTGGTGTTCTGGCTTTGGCGGGTCAGCCGCCGCCGCCATGACGAGGCAGCGCAGGCACGCCGCGCTGCCAACCGGTCAGCGCCAGAAAAGCCCATCACCCCAACCGTGGTCTGCGCGCTGTGCAAGGTTCACCTGGCGCAGTCCGAAGCCCTGGTCGGCCGGGGCGGCGTTTACTGCAGCGAGGCGCACCGCCGTGAAGCTGGAGCCTGAATGAAGCGGCCATCGCCTCTTCGGGAAAGTGACGCGCCAAACCTGGCCGGCGCCTGGGAGCCGGAAAATCCCGGCGGCGCGCCAGGCCGGCTATGGCTGGTCTTCATGAACGCCCGCATTGCGATTGCCGTTGTGCTGGTGACGGTGCAGCTGGCGCTTCAGGCACTGGGCATGCCGGCCAGTCACTGGACGCTGGGCGTGTGCGTTGCCTACCTTTGCGCGACGCTGGCGATTCGGTTCCTGAGGCACTCCAGGCTGCAAACCGACCATTTTTCCGGTTTGTGGGTGGCCACCCTCGGCGCGGACATGGCGGCGTTCGCGCTGCTTAACTTTTCTCAGGCCAGCCCGCTTAACTACTCGGCGCTGTTTGCGCTGCCGGTGCTGCTGGCTTCGGTGCTCGGCCCGCTCATGCTGGCTTTGGGCACGGCGGCCAGCGTGACCTTGCTGCTGCTGGCCGATGTATTGTGGAGTTCGGTGCGGGGCAGCGGTGATGTCAATGCGCGTTGGTTGCAGGCAGCCCTGAGCGGCTCGGGCCTGTTTTTGGTGGCCCTGCTGGCCAACCAGCTCGCTGTGCGGCTGGCGCGGGAGGAAAGGCTCGGCCAAAAAAGCCGGTCGGCCGCCCGCCTGCAGATCCAGGTCAACGAAATGGTGGTGGCCACGCTGGCCGAGGGCGTGCTGGTGATGGATGCCAAGGGCTGGGTTCGCTCGGCCAACCCGGCGGCCCGACACCAGCTGGCGGCTCCGGAAATGTCCTGTCCGGCGCCCTTCAATCTGGACGCCCAACCGGCCTGGCAGCCCTTGCTTGAGCTGGTGCGGCAGACCTTCGGGGAGCAGTCTGCCCAGGAAAGCACGGTCAGCCTGGCCTGCCCGGGTCTGAACACCCGGCGGCTGCAGGTGCGCTCGCGGCTGACGCGGTCGAACGACGGCTCGCAAGAGAGCCTGTGCGTCATGTTTCTGGCCGACCTGCGCGAGCTCGAAGCGCGTATTCGCATCGACAAGCTGGCCGCCATGGGACGCATGTCGGCGGCCGTGGCCCATGAGATCCGCAATCCGCTGGCGGCGATTTCGCAGGCCAATGCCCTGCTGGAAGAAGACCTGATCGACGCCGGCCAGCGCCAGCTGACCGGCATGATCGGCCAAAACGCGCAGCGCCTGGCAAAAATCGTCACTGAAGTGCTCCATATCTCCCATGCCCAGCAACAAATCGCGGCGCCTCAGAACACCGCTGTGGAGCTCGACGAGGCCGCACGGCAGATGGCCGGTGACTGGGCGCGGCAATGCAGCGCGTCGGCAGTGCTGTGCATCAGCACCCACAGCGGCAACGCAGCGGTCTGTTTTGACACCGACCATTTGCGCCGCCTGCTCATCAACTTGCTGGACAATGCGCTGCGCTATGCCAGCGGCGCGCTGCAGTCCGTTGAAGTAAGCACCCATCTGGCCGCCCCCGGCCATGCCCGACTGGCGGTCTGGAGCGACGGCCAGCCGCTTGAGGAAACTGTCCAGGCGCATCTGTTCGAGCCGTTTTTCTCCTCCGAAACCCGCTCGAGCGGGCTGGGCCTTTACATCTGCCGCGAACTGTGCGAGCGCTATGGCGCGCAAATTGGCTACCAGCGCGTGCCGCGGGGCAACACACCGGGCAATGAATTTTTTATCGCGTTCCAGCCCGCCGGTCCGTTGCTGCAGTCGCAAATGTCCGGCCTGGACTCGGTGCTTGTCTGAAGGGCCATGCGCATGCAAGTCCCTTCAGCCGCACCGGCCCGCATTTTGATCATTGACGACGAGCCGGACCTGCGCACGCTTTACGAGCTGACGCTGCTGCGCCAGGGCTACCAGGTCGAGGCGGCCGGCGACCTGCTGCAGGCCCGGGAGCAGCTCAAGGCCGGCCGTTTCGATGCGATCATCACCGACATGCGCCTGCCTGACGGCCTGGGACTGGAGCTGCTGCGCGAGCTGGCCACCGGTCAGCGTGCCGAGCGCTGCGTGGTCATCACCGCCCACGGTTCGGCTGAAAATGCGGTCGAGGCGCTCAAGGCCGGCGCATTTGACTACCTCACCAAGCCGGTCGACCTCAAGCAGTTCCGCAGTGTCGTGGCATCGGCCGTGCAGGAAACCCGAAATGTCGGCCGCAGTGCGGCCAGGAACGACCTGCGCGCGGCCGGGCCGGCTGCGCTGCCGGCTGCCAGCCCGGCCGCGCTGCCCGGCGCGTCGGCCGATGCGGCAGCGGCGCTGCAAAAGCTGGTCGGCCAGACGCCGGTGATGCAGGCGGTGAAATCGCGCATCGTCAAGGTGGCCGGCAGCATGGCGCCGGTGCTCATTCGCGGCGAGTCCGGCACCGGCAAGGAGCTTGTGGCGCGTGCTGTCCATGGCTGCAGCCACCGGGCCGGCGGTCCGTTTGTCGCGGTCAATTGCGGCGCCATTCCTGAAAATCTTCTGGAGGCGGAATTTTTCGGCGCCCGCAAGGGTGCCTATACCGGCGCGGCGCAGGACCGGCTGGGCTACTTCCAGGCGGCCAAGGGCGGAACGCTGTTTCTCGACGAGATTGGCGACCTGCCGCTGGCCATGCAGTCCAAGCTGCTGCGGGCCGTCCAGGAACGAACGGTGCGCCCCCTGGGCTCTGCCCAGGAAGACCTGGTTGATGTGCGTATCGTCAGCGCCACCCACAAGGACCTGGCGGCCGGCGTGCTGGCCGGCTCGTTCCGGCAGGACCTGTACTACCGGCTCAACGTGATCGAGATCGTGGTGCCGCCACTGCGCGAACGGCTGGACGATTTGCCGGCGCTTTGCAGCGCCCTGCTGGCAAGAATCTGCCAGGAGTCGGGGCTGGAGACTCAGGCGCTGAATCCGGCCGTCGTGACGCGGTTGCGCGCCTTGCCGCTCAACGGCAATGTCCGCGAGCTGGAAAATATTTTGCACCGGACAATCGCTCTTGGAGAAGACGGCTTGTTGCAACCCGGCGAGGCGAGCGAAGCGCAGGTTGCCGTTCCGGAAAACCTGCAGACCTTCCTTGACCAGCAAGAGCGCAGCATTCTGGTGGCAGTGTTGCAGGAGACCGGTTTTAACCGGACCGCCGCCGCCAGCCGGCTGGGCATGAGCCTGCGCCAGATACGCTACCGGATCGACCGCCTGGGCATCACCACGCCCGGCGATGAGGGAGCGGCCGACAACCATGACCACCTTGCCTGAGCTGGCCGGCTCGCCGCCGGGCTCTGGCCTGTGGCGCAGCGGCTGGTACCGCCATGCCCGCGCCCTGCCCTCGGACAACTTCGGCGCGCGACCGCCCGGGTTGCAGACCGACCTGATCGTGCTCCACTCCATCAGCCTGCCGCCGGGCGAGTTCGGCAATGGCAACGTGCAGCGCCTGTTCACCAACCAGCTCGACTGGCAAGCGCACCCATGGTTCAATGGCATCCGGGGCCTGCAGGTCTCAGCCCATTTTTTCATTGCCCGCAGCGGCGCGCTGTGGCAGTTTGTCAGCTGTGCCGACCGGGCCTGGCATGCCGGCCAGTCGGCTTACCGGGGGCGAAGCCAGTGCAATGACGACTCCATCGGCATCGAGCTCGAAGGTCTTGAGGGGCAGACCTTTGAAACCCCTCAGTACGAAACCCTTGCCAGCCTGTGCGCCGCGCTTTGCCAGGCCTATCCGATCGGGCATATTGCCGGGCACGAACACATTGCGCCCGGCCGCAAATCGGACCCGGGCCCTGGATTCGACTGGCAGCGGCTGAAGAACTCTCTGGCATTGCCCGACCGGCTCTGGCCCGGGCCCGCCTGAAAGACACCCATTTGCCGCACCCAGCCCAGCGGACTGGCCAGCTCGGTAAAAATCACCGGTCTGCAACCACCGCAACGGCAATAAGAACCCTTAAACTTTTCTGCAACACTTTTGCATCGGTACACTACCGGTAGTGGTTGCGGGTCGTCCAGACACTAGGTATAGTGCCTAGACAAAAGCAGGCCAATCCAGACACAAGCCCGCCGCCAAATGAACCAGCGGCCAAATCGGTCAGTTTTTCACGAACTCCGAACCCACGCCAGCCTTGACAATCGCTGCCCGATACAGCACCCCACCCGAGAAAATCATGCAAACAGCCCCCTACGCATTGCCCCTTCGCCCCGACAGCCCAGCCGGCACCTCCGGCCCGAGCAGCGCCCTGTTGGCGTCAACTTCGCTGGCCAACTACCAGATCATTCGCCGCAACGGATCCGTTGTTGCCTTTGAGCCACACAAGATCGCCGTGGCCATGATGAAGGCCTTCCTGGCCGTTCATGGCACCCAGGGCGCGGCATCGGCCAGCGTGCGCGAGACCGTTGACAGCCTGACCCAGGCCGTGGTGCGGGCCTTGATGCGTTCGCGCCCGAGCGGCGGAACCTTTCACATCGAAGATGTGCAGGACCAGGTTGAGCTAGGCCTGATGCGCGGCAGCCACCACGAAATAGCCCGCGCCTATGTGCTGTACCGTGAAAAGCACCACCAGGAGCGCGCCCTGCAGGCGCAAGCCGCGCCGCCAGCGCCGCTGCTCCATGTCATCGACGGCGGAAAACGCGTGGCACTGGACATTGGCAAGCTGCAGGCCTTGATCGCCGCGTCATGCGCCAATCTTGGCGCTGGCGTGAAAGCCGATCCGATCGTTATTGAAACCATGCGCAACCTGTATGACGGCGTGCCGATCGACGAGGTGTACAAAGCGTCCATCCTGGCGGCGCGCACCTTGATTGAAAGAGATCCGGACTACACCTACGCCACCGCCCGCCTGCTGATGCACACCATCCGGCGCGAAGTGCTGGGCGAGGAGGTCGATCACGCCGCCATGGTGACTCGCTACCCCAGCTATTTCCCCGAGTTCATCGCCAAGGGCGTGAAAAACGAACTGCTCGACGAAAAGCTCCAGCAGTTCGACCTGGCCCGCCTGGGTGCGGCGCTCAAGCCAGAGCGTGACCTGCAGTTT
>JACMQR010000191.1 GCA_014376885.1 Polaromonas sp. | reverse complement strand
TTCACGCCGCAGTTCGGTGGCCTGGAAGAACTGCACAAGGCCTACGGCGGCCAGGGGCTGGTGGTGCTGGGCTTTCCCTGCAACCAGTTTGGTGCCCAGGACCCGGGCGCCGACAGCGAGATTGCCAGTTTTTGCCAGGTCAACTACGGGGTGAGTTTTCCGATGATGTCCAAGGTGGACGTCAACGGCCCGACCGCCCATCCGCTGTACCAGTGGCTGTCGGCCCAGGCGCCCGGCCTGCTGGGCAGCAAGGCGATCAAATGGAATTTCACCAAGTTCCTGGTCGGCCGGGACGGCCAGACCGTCAAACGCTATGCGCCGCTGGACACGCCGGCCCGCCTGGCTGGCGATATCAAAGCGGCGCTGGCCGCCTGACGGCGACACAGCAGGCGGGTGCGGCTCAGACCGGCCGCTGCCACAGCTGGCCCGCCCGGGGCCGGGCGACAATGCCGTGGGCGGCCACCGCCACCGCTGCGCCCCGGGCCAGGAACCACAGCTTGTCCATGCGGCTGGTGGCAATGCGCCGGTCCCAGGCATGGGCGCCGTGGGCCTTGACCTGGCGGCCAATGTCGCGGTACACGCCCCGGGCGGTGGCAATCGACCAGGCCGAGCGCAGCGGCAGCGCGCCGATGCCGGCCCCCGCCGACCGGTAGTAGGGGTCGGCCGCGTCCACCAGCCGGGCGGCCACCCGGCCAAGCGCCGGCCGGCGCCCGATGTCCAGCAGATCGTGCAGCGCAAGAATGCCTTCTTGGCCCAGCCAGTCAGCCGGCAGGTAGACCCGGCCGATGGCCGCGTCCTCGACCACGTCCCGGGCAATGTTGGTCAGCTGAAACGCCATTCCCAGGTCGCACGCCCGGTCCAGCGTGGCCGGGTCGCGGTTGCCCATGACCATGGCCATCATCACGCCGACCACGCCGGCGACACGCCAGCAGTAGGCCAGGGTGTCGTCCAGGCTGGTGTAGTGGCACGCCTCGACATCCATGCGAAAACCGGCCAGGTGCTCAAGCAAATAGCATTCGGGAATGCCATGGCGGCGCACCACCTCGGCCAGGCCGTCAAACACCGGATCACCACACAGCCGGCCCGCGCAGGCGCACCGGGTGGCCTGCTCCAGGGCCGCCAGACAGGCTGCGGCGTTGCTGCGGTCGCCCTGCTGCTGACCGTGGCCGAGCTGCTGGCCGTCCACCACATCGTCGCAGTGGCGGCACCAGGCGTACAGCATGACCGCGCTTTGCCGGGTGGTTTCGTCAAACAGGCGAGCGGCGGTGGCGAAGCTTTTCGAGCCCGCCTCGATGGTCTGGGTGGCATGCTCGACCACGCTGCCGTCGCTGCTCACAGCCCCTCCAGCATCAAGCTGGCCGTGGCCTTGGCCGAGCCGACCACGCCCGGCACGCCGGCCCCCGGATGGGTGCCAGCGCCGACAATGTACAAATTGGGAATGGTGTCGTCGCGGTTGTGGCTGCGAAACCAGGCGCTTTGGGTCAGCAGCGGCTCCAGCGAAAACGCCGACCCGAGATGCGCCGACAACTCGGTCTTGAAATCGGCCGGCGTGAAGATGCGGCAGGTGACCAGGTCGCGCCGCAGGTTGGGAATGTAGCGCTGCTCCAGGTAAGCCAGAATGCGGTCCCGCAGCAGCGGCCCTTGCACCTCCCAGTCAATGGCCGCCTGGCCCAGGTGCGGCACTGGCGCCAGCACATAATGGCTCGCGCAACCCGGCGGGGCCAGCGACGGGTCGGTCACGCAGGGCGCATGCAGGTACAGCGAAAAGTCGTCGCTCAGGGCGCTGCCGTTGAAGATTTCGTCGATCAGCTCGCGGTAGCGCGGGCCAAAGCACACCGTGTGGTGCTGCAGCTGCGGCTGCGGGCGCGACAGGCCGAAATGCACCACGAACAGCGACATGCTAAAGCGCTTGGACTGCAGGCGCTTGGCTTCGGCCAGGCCGCGCGGCGCGTGGCCGAGCAGCTGCGCATAGGTGTGCACGACATCGGCATTCGACGCCACCTGGTCGAACGGCAGCGATTCGCCATGCACCATCAACGCGCTGGCACGTCCGTCCGTCAGCTCGATGCGGTCGACTGGCGCATTGAGCCGCACCACGCCGCCCAGGTCTTCAAAATAGCGCAGCAGGCCGCGCACCAGCGCGCCGGTGCCGCCACGCGGAAACCAGACGCCCCACTTGCGCTCCAGCGCATGGATCAGGGCATAGATCGACGAGGTGGCAAACGGGTTGCCGCCGACCAGCAGCGAATGAAATGAGAACACCTGGCGCAGCTTGTCGTCGGCGATGAACTTGGACACCATCGAGTACACGCTGCGCCAGGCCTGCAGCTTGGCCAGCGCCGGGCCGGCCTGCACCATGGAGCGAAAGCTCAGGAACGGCACGGTTCCGAGCTTGATGTAGCCCTCTTCGAACACCGCCTTGGAGTAGGCCAGGAAGCGCTGGTAGCCGGCGACGTCGGCCGGGTTGCGGGCATGAATTTGCCGGTCCATGGCGTCTTGGTCATTGGCATAGTCGAAGTGCGACCCGTCCTCCCAGCACAGGCGGTAAAACGGCGCGACTGGCAGCAGCTCGACATAGTCGGCCATGCGCTTGCCGCCCAGGGCAAACAACTCTTCGAGCGCGCTCGGGTCGGTGATGACGGTCGGGCCAGCGTCAAAGGTGAAGCCCTGGTCTTCGTACACATAGGCGCGGCCACCGGGCTTGTCGCGTGCCTCGAACAAGGTGGTTTGCACGCCAGCGGCCTGCAGCCGGATGGCCAGCGCAATGCCGCCAAAGCCGGCGCCGATGACGGCTGCAGTTTTTTTCGTTGTTGTCATAAAGTTCTTTTTTGTCCCACAGGTGAAGCGCCTGCGCCGCCGGTTGTAGCCCAGCCGGCGCGCCAGGCAGCGCCCAGCGGCACCGGCGGCTTGCCCGCCAGAATGCGCATCTTGTCCAGCCAGCTCAGGCGGGCTGCATAAAAGCGGCTGATCAGCGGCGCGGGCAGCCCATAAAAGCGCTGCATCACGCGCCACCGCTCAGCCGGCCGGGCGGCCTGGAACAGCAGGCGGTTGAGCAGCCGGAAAAATCCTTGCGCC
>JACMQR010000190.1 GCA_014376885.1 Polaromonas sp. | reverse complement strand
CTGGCGCGGCGCTGGCAGGGCAGCGACCTGGCCAAGGCAGCCTGACCAGGCCGCCACCAGCGGATTACCGGGTCGGTGCTGCGCCGCCGCCGGTGATTCCCGGTTGACAAAGCAGCCGGCGGTGCCAGACCCGGGAAACATGACGGCCTGAGATAATGGCCGGCTGTTCATTCCCAACAGCCTCTGGACCCACACCATGAACCGCTGCCCTTTGCGCCTTGCCGGCGCCCTCTTTGCGCTGGCCGCCCTGGCGGCGGCGCTGCCCGCCGCCGCACAAACTGCCGCCGACACCCAGCCGGCAGTCCGGACCTTTCCGGCGGCGGCCCTGCGCGGCGAAATGACCGTGAGCCCGACGCCGCCGGTCATCACGCTGGACGGCAAGCCTGACCGGCTGTCGCCCGGCGCGCGCATTCGCGGCATCGACAACCGGCCGGTCATGTCCGGCGCGCTGGCCGGCCAGAGCGCGGTGGTCAATTACCTGCGCGAGCCCGCTGGCAATGTCCATGAGGTCTGGATCTTGAGCAGCGCGGAAATCAAGCTCAAGCGGCCCAACACCCAGGCCTCCTGGTTCAGCATTGGCAGCAGCGTGGACACCGAAACACCGCCGGCCATCTTGCCGCGCTGAGCGGCAGCGCCGCTGCGCCAGCCACCCTTCTCCATTTTTAAAGCGAATCGGCCCGTGGTGCACAGCGCACGGCCGGAGTAAGCTATCAATACCGTAGCAAATCATGTCCAAAAAAGTTTTCATCAAAACCTTCGGCTGCCAGATGAACGAGTACGACTCGGCCAAAATGAGCGATGTGCTGCATGCCGCCGAGGGCTACGAGAACACGGCCAACATCGACGAGGCCGACCTGATCCTGTTCAACACCTGCTCGGTGCGCGAAAAGGCGCAGGAAAAGGTGTTCAGCGACCTGGGCCGCGTCAAGCACCTCAAAGCCAAGGGCGTGCTGATCGGCGTGGGCGGCTGCGTTGCCAGCCAGGAGGGCGAAGCCATCATCGCGCGCGCGCCCTATGTCGATGTCGTGTTCGGCCCGCAGACGCTGCACCGCCTGCCCGCCCTGCTGGCCAGCCGCGCCCGCCTGGGCAAGCCACAGGTGGACATCAGCTTTCCCGAGATCGAGAAATTCGACCACCTGCCGCCGGCGCGGGTCGAGGGCGCCAGCGCGTTTGTCAGCATCATGGAAGGCTGCTCCAAATACTGCAGCTACTGCGTCGTGCCCTACACGCGCGGCGAAGAGGTCTCGCGGCCCTTCGAGGATGTGCTGGTCGAGGTCGCCGGCCTGGCCGACCAGGGCGTGAAGGAGGTCACGCTGCTCGGCCAGAACGTCAATGCATACCGCGGCGCGATGGGCGGCACGGCCGAGATTGCCGACTTTGCCACGCTGCTCGACTATGTGCATGACATCCCCGGCATCGAGCGCATCCGCTACATCACCAGCCATCCGAACGAGTTCACCCAGCGCCTGATCGATGCCTACGCGAGCCTGCCCAAGCTGGTCAACCACCTGCACCTGCCGGTGCAGCATGGCAGCGACCGCATCCTGATGGCCATGAAGCGCGGCTACACCGCCATGGAATACAAGAGCACCATCAAAAAGCTGCGCGCCATTCGGCCCGACCTGGCGATGAGCAGCGACTTCATCGTCGGCTTTCCGGGCGAGACCGAGGACGATTTTGAAAAGCTGATGAAACTGGTCCATGACGTGGGTTACGACACCTCGTTCAGCTTCATCTTCAGCCCGCGCCCCGGCACGCCGGCCGCCAACCTGGCGGACGACACGCCGCACACGGTCAAGCTGCGCCGGCTGCAGCACCTGCAGGCGGTGCTGGACGACAGCGTGCGCGCCATCAGCGCCAGCCGGCTCGGGACCGTGCAGCGCATCCTGGTCGAAGGCACGGCGCGCAAGGACGCCAGCGAGCTGATGGGCCGCACCGAATGCAACCGGGTCGTCATTTTGAAGGGCGCGCCGCGCCTGATTGGCCAGATGGTCGAGG
>JACMQR010000189.1 GCA_014376885.1 Polaromonas sp. | reverse complement strand
TCAAGGGCGCCGCAGCTGCGGTGCCGCTCAGGTTTTCAGGTTTTACAAAGGAGACAGCATGGAAGAGATCGTTATCGTTTCGGCAGGCCGCACGGCCGTGGGCAGGTTCGGGGGCTCGCTGGCGAAAATTCCGGCGACCGAGTTGGGCGCGGCCGTCATCAAGGCGGTGCTGGAGCGCTCCGGACTGAATGCCGAGCAGATCGGCGAGGTCATCATGGGCCAGGTGCTTGCCGCCGGCGCTGGCCAGAATCCTGCGCGCCAGGCGGTCCTGAAGGCCGGTTTTGCGCATGGCGTGCCGGGCCTGACGATCAACGCGGTGTGCGGCTCGGGCCTTAAGGCGGTCATGCTGGCGGCGCAGTCCGTGGCGACCGGCGACAGTGAAATCGTCATTGCCGGCGGCCAGGAAAACATGAGCGCCTCGCCGCATGTGCTCAACGGCTCGCGGGACGGCCAGCGCATGGGCGACTGGAAAATGGTCGACACCATGATCGTCGACGGCCTGTGGGACGTGTACAACCAGTACCACATGGGCATCACCGCAGAAAACGTCGCCAAGAAGTACGGCATCAGCCGGGAAGCCCAGGATGCGCTGGCCCTTGGCAGCCAGACCAAGGCCGCCGCCGCGCAGGATGCGGGCCGGTTCAAGGACGAAATCGTTCCGATTGTCATCCCGCAGAAAAAGGGCGAGCCGGTGGTGTTTGCAGCCGATGAGTTTCTCAACCGCAAAACCAGCGCCGAAGGCCTGGCCGGCCTGCGCCCGGCGTTTGACAAGGCCGGCGGAGTGACGGCGGGCAATGCGTCGGGACTGAATGATGGCGCGGCCGCCGTCATGGTCATGACCGCCAAAAAAGCGGCGGCCTTGGGGCTTACGCCGCTGGCGCGCATTGCCAGCTATGCCACGGCCGGCCTGGACCCGGCCTTCATGGGCATGGGCCCGGTTCCGGCGTCGACCAAAGCCTTGCAGCGCGCCGGCTGGAACGCCCAAGACCTGGACCTGCTGGAAATCAACGAAGCCTTTGCGGCCCAGGCCTGCGCGGTGAACCAGGAAATGGGCTGGGACACCAGCAAGGTCAATGTCAACGGCGGCGCGATCGCCATTGGCCACCCGATCGGCGCGTCCGGCTGCCGAATCCTGGTGACGCTGCTGCACGAAATGGTGCGCCGGGATGCCAAAAAAGGCATCGCCAGCCTGTGCATTGGCGGCGGCATGGGCGTGGCCCTCACGCTGGAGCGTTAAATACCGAGAAAAATAGGCCTGGTGCACGTCAGCAGGACGTTAGTAGCTACTAAATAAATAGCATCAGGATTTCGTGGCAGTGTGATAAAAAGTCAACCATTCAGGAGAAGACAGATGAGCAACAAGATAGCCTACGTCACCGGCGGCATGGGCGGCATCGGCACCGGAATCTGCCAGCGGCTTGCCAAGGACGGCTTTACCGTCATTGCCGGCTGCGGCCCCACCCGCGACTTCGTCAAATGGCTCGATGAACAAAAAGCCCTGGGTTACACCTTTCATGCGTCGGTCGGCAATGTCGGCGACTGGGAGTCCACGGTGGCGGCCTTCGACAAGGTCAAGGCCGAGCATGGCGCGGTCAGCGTGCTGGTGAACAATGCCGGCATCACCCGCGACGGCCAGTTCCGCAAGATGAGCAAGCTTGACTGGGATGCGGTGATCTCGACGAATCTGGACAGCATGTTCAACGTCACCAAGCAGGTCATCGAGGGCATGGTGGAGGCGGGCTTTGGCCGCATCATCAATATTTCATCGGTCAATGGACAAAAAGGCCAGTTCGGCCAGGTGAACTATTCCACCGCCAAGGCCGGCCTGCATGGCTTTACCATGGCGCTGGCGCAGGAAGTGGCCAGCAAGGGCGTGACGGTCAACACCGTCAGCCCGGGCTACATCGGCACCGACATGGTCAAGGCAATCCGGCCCGAAGTGCTGGAAAAAATCGTTGCCGGCGTGCCTGCCAAGCGCCTGGGCAAGCCGGAAGAAATTGCATCGATCATTTCATGGATCGCGTCGGAAGAAGGGGGTTACGCCACCGGCGCCGACTTCTCGCTCAACGGCGGCCTGCACATGGGCTGAGCCGATTGGCTTGGCCAGGCCATCTTGAAAGCAAAAAACCCGCTGCAAAGCGGGTTTTTTTGCGGCTGCTGCCGATCTATTGGGCTGGTCTGGCCGCCGGAGAATCGGCTGCCGCTTCCCTGCCTTTTTTAGCCGTTTTCAAACCGCTCGGGGCTTGCCCCAGGTAGGGCAGGCCGGTGACCGTCAGCCCGTCGGCCGAAAAGCGGGCCGCGTTTTTTGGACCGGCTCCCTTGACCCGGGACATGAAGTCGTCCCAGTCCTTGAATTCGGACTTTTCCCGCTCGGCAATGATCAGGCGGCTGGTGGGCGGGCCAATGCCTTTGATGCCGTCGAGTTCGGCTTCGCTGGCCTGGTTCACATCGACCGCCGAGCAAGCAGCGCTCATGAAGAAGGCGATAAAAAATAGGATGGATTTGACAACCATGGCGCACCTTTGATGCCAGTTAAACCGGGCTGGCTTCCAACCAGTGCATGTAGGCCGCCACACCGGTTTGCACATCGGCAAACCCATGCTGGCAACCTGCTGCGCGCAGCGCACTCAGGTCGGCCTGGGTGTAGCTTTGGTACTTGCCCACCAAGGCCGGCGGAAAATCGATGTAGTCGATCAAGCCGCCCCGCACCGCTTCATCCAAGCCAAGCGGCTCAGTGCCGCGCGCCTGGCGCAGGGTGTTGACCACGGCCAGCGCCACATCATTGAACGGCTGGGCCCGGCCTGTTCCGAGGTTGAAGATGCCGGACTTTTCAGGATGGTCGAAAAACCACAGATTGACCGCCACGACGTCGTCGATAAAGACGAAATCGCGCATCTGTCCGCCAGGACTGTAGCCACCATAGCTGCCAAACAGCTTGACCTTTGCATCGGCCTGAAACTGGTGGTACTGGTGAAATGCCACGCTGGCCATGCGGCCCTTGTGCTGCTCCCTGGGGCCGTAGACATTGAAATAGCGAAAGCCGGCAACTTGCAGCTTTGAATGTTCAAGCGCGCTGCCCAGCTGGCGCCGCAAAAACTGGTCAAACAGCAGCTTGGAGTAGCCATAGACATTGAGCGGCTTTTCAAATTCCGGCGCTTCGCTGAAGGTGTCCGAGCCACCATAGGTCGCGGCCGACGAGGCATACAGCAGGCGCACCTTATGGCTTTGGCAGGCTTCGAACAGCCTGCACGACACGCTGTAATTGTTGGCCATCATGTACTTGCCGTCGGGCTCCATGGTGTCGCTGCAGGCGCCTTCATGGAACACGGCTTCGACGCGGCCAAAGCGGCCCCCGGCAAACGCGCTGTAGAAATCGCCTGCGTCCAGGTAGTCGGCAACTTTCAAGTCCGCCAGATTGCGAAACTTGTCGCCCTGGGTCAGGTCGTCCACCGCGATGATGTCATCGATGCCGCGCGCATTGAGCCCTTTGATCAGGTTGCTGCCAATAAATCCGGCAGCGCCGGTGACGACGATTTTCATGAAGTTTCCTAAAAATTAACCAGACCGGCCGCTTTACACGGGCGCGAACAGTTCCTGGAAATTGACCGTTGCCGTGCCGAACTTGCCCACGACGATGCCGGCCGCCTGGTTGGCAATCGGCACCGCGTCGCGCAGGCTCAGGCCGGCTGCCACCAGGGTGGCCAGCGTGGCAATCACCGTGTCGCCCGCGCCGGTGACGTCGAACACCTCCCGGGCGACAGTGGGCACATGCAGCTCGCCCTGCGCGTCGAACAAGGTCATTCCCTCTTCGCTGCGGGTCACCAGCAAAGCCTGCAGGTTAAGCCCGGCGCGCAGCTTGTGGGCCTTGGTGCGCAGTTCGGCTTCGCTGCTCCAAAAACCGATGACTTCTTCGAGTTCTGCGCGGTTGGGCGTTATCACGCTGGCGTTGCGGTAGCGCTCGAAGTCCGACCCCTTGGGGTCGACCAGGGCTATTTTTCCGGCGGCCCGCGCCTGGGCGATCATGGTCACGATATGGGCCAGGCCGCCCTTGCCGTAGTCTGAAAACAGCACCACCTCATGTCGCGGAAGCAGTTTTTCAAAGGTGGCCGACTGCGAAGCCAGCACCTCGTGCTCGGGCATGTTTTCAAAGTCCAGCCGGAGCAGCTGCTGCTGGCGCCCGATCACCCGCAGCTTGACTGTGGTTCTGAGCTTGGCATCGCGGCCGAAATAGGGCGTGATGCCGGTCTTGGCCACCAGTTGCTCCAGCGTGTGGCTGGCTTCGTCCTCGCCCACGACGCTCAGCAGCGACGCCTGGGCGCCGAGGGTCACGATGTTGTAGGCCACGTTGGCCGCAGCCCCAATGCGTTCTTCGGTTCGGGTCACCCGCACCACAGGCACCGGAGCTTCTGGCGAGATGCGGTCGACCGCGCCATACCAGTAGCGGTCCAGCATGGCGTCGCCCACCACCAGGACACGGGCCGATGCAAGGGTTGAGGGAGTCAGTGTTGAATTCATCGTCTTTGTGAAAAGGGCTGTCAGGCTTACAGCTCTTCGATGCGGCGCACCGGGTAGCTGTCCCAGGCCTGGCAGCCGGGGCAATGCCAGAAATGCTGGGTGGCTTCAAAGCCGCAGGCCGCGCAGCGGTAGCGCAGCAAGGGCTTGGTGGCCTGGTCCATGGCCCGCTGAACCAGTGCATGGTGGTGCGCGTCCACCAGCTTTTCGCCGGCAATCCACTTGCTTGCCGCCACCAGCGACACCTTGCGCTCCATGTGCTTTGTATACCATTGGCGTGCAGACGCAAAGTCTTCTTCAAGTTTGACAATCGCCTCGACAAGGTCGATTGAAGGCAGTTGGGCGTAGCTGGCCTGGAGCAGCGCCAGGGCGGCGCGCTGCTCACCACAGCTTTGGGCAATGTTGGCCAGCAAACCGGCTGCCAGCGGCAAGGCATGGGAAGCGGTTGTGTGCAGCTTGCCCAGGGTCTGGAAGGCTTCACCGGCCTGGCCCAGCTGGTTTTGCAGCTTGGCCAGCTCAATCAGCGGCCTGGCAGCCGCAGGCGCCATGGCCACTGCCTGCACCAAGGCCTCGCTGGCCTTTTCGGTATCGCCGGCGGCAACCAGCGCGCTGGCCTGCTCGCACAGGTAATGCGCTTGCCGCGCACTGAAACTGCCCTGGCTGGAATCACCCAGCCGGGCTGCGATGAGCGTCGCGTTGACCCAGTCGCGCGAGCGTTCATAAATCGACAGCCGCGCCAGCCGCGCCTCTTCCTCAAACGGCGTTCCCTCCAGCTTGCAAAGTGCGGCCTCGGCGCGGTCGAGCAAGCCGGCTTTCAAAAAGTCGAGCGCCAGCGCATGCTGGGCGCGTTCGCGTTCAGGCTGGCTCAGGTCGCCACGCGACATCAGGTGCTCGTGAACCCGAACGGCGCGGTCGTATTCACCGCGCCGGCGAAACAGGTTTCCCAGCGCGAAATGCAGCTCGGAGGTGTCCGGGTCGTTCTGGACCGCTTCGATAAAGGCATCAATGGCTTGGTCTTGCTGTTCATTGAGCAAAAAGTTCAAGCCCTTGAAGTACGCCTTGGGCGCCTGCCGGTTTTGTATGCGCAACTGCCGAAAGTCCAGCCGCGATGCCAGCCAGCCCAGGGTGAACGCCATCGGCAATCCGATGAGGACCCAGGTGAAATCAAATTCCATGGGGTAGCGGGGCAGGGTGGTTGGCGGCAGGCCCAGTAGGCATGCTGGAAGTCGGGGGCCTGGCAGCTTTGTGGTTTTTCCACCAGCGCGGCATCATGACAAGAATTCCCATCGACAGGCCGCAGGCGAAAGTCACCAGCACCACCAGCACCAAGGGGGCTTGCCACAAGGTGCCAAAAAAGAAATGCACTGACACCGTTTGCTGGTTGTTCAGCGCAAAAGCAAAAAGCGTAAAGAAAATGGCTGCTTTGAGCAGCCACATCAGGTATTTCACAGGCAGTTCCCGGAGTGGACTGGCAATTGTAGCCAGCCCCTCAATGGAAAAAATCAAGCGTTCATCCTGCTGCCGTCACCTGCGGCAATTCGTCGCTTCGGGCTTCGACAGCCTCCCGCAGTGCCTTGCCAGGCTTGAAATGAGGCACCCTTTTTTCAGGAATGGCCACACTTTCCCCGGAGCGGGGATTGCGTCCCATGCGAGGCGGCCGGCGATTGACTGAAAAGCTGCCAAAACCCCGGATTTCAATCCGGTTGCCACGCACCAGGGCGTCGCTTACCGCATCGAGCAGGGTTTTCACAGCAAACTCAGCATCGCGGTGCGTGAGCTGATTGAACCGGGCGGCCAGTTCTTCGACCAAGTCGCTTCGGGTCATTAAAGGGTGTCAGGTGATGGCACAGCGCAGGGGCGGCAAGCCGCGCCCTGAGCGGTGAGCCGCAAGATTATTTCGACTCGTTGCTGTCCAGCTTGGCGCGCAGCAGTGCGCCCAGACTCGTCAGGCCGGAGCTTTCGCGCGAGGACTGCTGGCTGAGCGTTGCCATGGCTTCTTGCTGGTCGGCATTGTCTTTGGCCTTGACCGACAGCTGGATGTTGCGGGTCTTGCGATCCACGTTCACCACGACAGCCGAGACTTCGTCGCCTTCTTTCAGGACGTTGCGTGCGTCTTCGACGCGGTCGCGGCTGATCTCGCTGGCGCGCAGGTAGCCAACGATGTCTTCGCCCAGGTCGATTTCTGCGCCCTTGGCATCAACCGTCTTGACCTTGCCGGTCACGATGGCGCCCTTGTCGTTGATCGACACGAAGGTGGTGAACGGGTCGGAGTCCAACTGTTTGATACCCAGCGAGATACGCTCGCGGTCCACATCAACCGCCAGCACGATCGCCTCGACTTCCTGGCCCTTTTTGTAGTTGCGAACCGCGGCTTCGCCGGGCTCGTTCCATGACAGGTCAGACAAATGCACCAGGCCGTCGATGCCAGCAGCCAGGCCGACAAACACGCCGAAGTCGGTGATCGACTTGATCGGGCCCTTGACGCGGTCGCCGCGCTTGGTTTCCACGGCAAACTCTTGCCATGGGTTGGCCTTGCACTGCTTCATGCCCAGGCTGATGCGGCGTTTGTCTTCGTCGATCTCCAGAACCATGACCTCGACTTCGTCACCGAGCACCACGAGCTTGCTCGGAGCGACGTTCTTGTTCGTCCAGTCCATCTCGGACACATGGACCAGGCCCTCGATGCCGGGTTCGAGTTCCACGAACGCGCCGTAGTCGGCAATGTTGGTGATCTTGCCGAACAGGCGCGTGCTTTGCGGGTAGCGGCGGTTCACGCCCATCCACGGGTCGTCGCCCATTTGCTTCAGGCCCAGTGAAACGCGATTCTTTTCGGCATCGAACTTCAGGATCTTGGCCACGATTTCCTGGCCAGCCGTCACCACTTCGCTTGGGTGACGCACGCGGCGCCATGCCATGTCGGTGATGTGCAGCAGGCCGTCGATGCCGCCCAGGTCAACGAACGCACCGTATTCGGTGATGTTCTTGACGATGCCCTTGACGGCAGAGCCTTCTTTCAGGGTTTCCATCAGCTTGGCGCGTTCTTCGCCCATGCTGGCTTCGACCACGGCGCGGCGTGACAGCACGACGTTGTTGCGCTTGCGGTCGAGCTTGATGACCTTGAATTCCATGGTCTTGTTCTCGTACGGAGACAAGTCCTTGACCGGGCGGGTGTCGATGAGCGAGCCGGGCAGAAAAGCGCGGATGCCGTTAACCAGAACGGTCAGACCACCCTTGACTTTGC
>JACMQR010000188.1 GCA_014376885.1 Polaromonas sp. | reverse complement strand
TCGCTGGCCCCCAGCATCGGCCAGACATTGCAGGTCGCGCCGCGCCCCGACCGGCTGCACTGGTTTGATGCCGCCACTGGCCAGCGCCTGTGAAAAGCACCGCAGAAAAAGTGTCGGAGTTGCCTGGCCCTAGCAGCCTGGGGGCTTCACCCCCTTGGCCCTATCCGTTCTGGATCGCCCACCGGGGCGCCGGCCAGCTGGCGCCTGAAAACACGCTGGCAGCTTTCCGGCTGGGCGCGCAGCACGGCTACCGCATGTTTGAATGCGACGCCAAGTTGAGCGCCGACGGTGTGCCGTTCCTGATGCACGACGCGACGCTGGCGCGCACGACCAACGCGGGTGACAAGCTGCCGGCCGGTGCCAGCATGACCGGCGGCGACCACACCTGGGCCGCGCTGTCGCAGCTTGACGCCGGCAGCTGGCATTCGCGCGCCTTTGCGGGCGAGCCGCTGCCGACGCTGGAAAACGCCGCCCGCTGGTGCCTGGCCAACGGCCATGCGCTGAACATCGAAATCAAGCCGACGCCCGGCACCGAGCGCCGCACAGGCGAGGCGGTGGCCGCCCAGGCAGCGCTTTTGTGGCAAGGCGCCGGCGCTTTGCCGCTGCTGACCTCCTTTTCGGCCGAGGCGCTGCAGGGCGCCCGCGACGGCGCGCCGGGCTTGCCCCGCGGCCTGCTGCTGGCGGCCCTGCCTGAGGGCTGGCTGGAAAGCGCGCTGGCGCTTGGTTGCGTTGCCGTGGTCTGCCGCCATGAGCTGTGGACCCGCGCCAGCGTCGCACTGGTGCAGGGCGCCGGCTTGCGTGCCCTGAGCTATACCGTCAACGACGAAGCAGCAGCCCGTCGGCTGATCGAGCTGGGCG
Source organism: Polaromonas sp. (assembly GCA_014376885.1). Lineage (GTDB taxonomy): Bacteria > Pseudomonadota > Gammaproteobacteria > Burkholderiales > Burkholderiaceae_C > Polaromonas. The sequence goes on along the minus strand of JACMQR010000188.1, from coordinate 5,226 downwards.
CGGACGGCATCATCACCGACCGGGTGGACTTGTTCACTCCGGCATGAGTAAAAAAACAGCCTAAAAAAACGCCAGCGGTACCGGCTTTTTTGACCCAGGTCAAGACATCGCGCCAGCCAGCGGCCCGCCGCACCCTGGCCTAGCGCTTCCAGCCGCCCAGCTGGCACCACTGGCTGAATGCCATGGCAAGCACCAGCATGACATACGTGGCCATTTTCCCATCCCGGCCCAGCAGAACCAAGCCAGCGGTCAATACGCCTGTTCCTACTATAAGATTGATAGCTGCTTGTACCGACCAGGCTTGCACAAACGCCTGTTTTGATCTAAAGAATTCTGAAAACAGTCGTGGCAATCCAGCCAGCAGCAAAGCCATCAGCGCGGCAGGCGCCAGCAGGTTGAGCAGATGGTCTGCAAGCAGGTAAGCGGTCATGTCGGCCCGTCAGTAGTCAAGGAATGCACCACACGCGCCACACGCACCCGGGCAATCGCGTCAAAGGAGATTGTGCCCGCGCATCCTTTTGGGTCCACTTCAATTTTATAATCAAGCCATGTCAGTCTGGGCCCTGGGGCTAAACCATCACACCGCACCGCTCGATCTGCGCGGGCGCTTTGCGTTTGCGCTCGACCAGGTCGAGCCCATCCTGCGCGGCCTGCGCGCCTCGCTGGCACGCCAGCCCGAGGCGACCCTGCTGTCGACCTGCAACCGCACCGAGATCTACTGCGCCGGCGACACCAACGACCTGAACAGCACGCTGGAATGGCTGGCGCACAACGGCGGCGTGTCGCCTGCCCTGCTGCGCACCCATGCCTACACGCTGCAGGACGACCAGGCGGCGCGCCATGCTTTTCGGGTCGCCAGCGGTCTGGACTCGATGGTGCTGGGCGAGCCGCAGATCCTGGGCCAGATGAAGGACGCGGTGCGCGCCGCCGAAGACGCCGGCGCCATGGGCACGACGCTGCACCAGTTGTTCCAGCGCTCGTTTGCCGTTGCCAAGGAGGTGCGCAGCAGCACCGAGATCGGCGCCCACAGCATCAGCATGGCAGCGGCCAGTGTGCGCCTGGCCGGTCAGCTGTTCGAAGACCTGGGCGACATCCGGGTGCTGTTTGTCGGCGCCGGCGAAATGATCGACCTGGCGGCCACCCACTTCGCCGCGAAGAACCCGAAAGCCATGGCCATTGCCAACCGCACGCTGGAGCGGGGCGAAAAGCTCGCCAGCCGCTTTGGCGCCGAAGTGATGCGCCTGGCCGACCTGCCCGGGCGCCTGCATGAATTCGACGCGGTCGTCAGCTGCACCGCCAGCACCTTGCCCATCATCGGCCTGGGCGCGGTCGAGCGCGCCTTGAAGCAGCGCCGGCACCGGCCGATGTTCATGGTCGACCTGGCCGTGCCGCGCGACATCGAGCCCGAGGTCAAGGCGCTGCCCGACATCTACCTCTACACCATCGACGACCTGGCGCAGGTCGTGCAGACCGGCATGGACAGCCGCCAGGCGGCGGTGGCCGAGGCCGAGGTGATCATCGACGCGGGCGTGCAGAACTTCATGCACTGGCTCGACCAGCGCGGCAGCGTGCCGCTGATCCAGCAGCTCACGGCGCAGGCCGACGCCTGGCGCGCCCTGGAGATCGGACGCGCCAAAAAACTGCTGGCCCGGGGCGCACCGATCGAAGACGTGCTCGAAGCCATGGGCCGCGGCCTGACGCAAAAAATGCTGCACGGCACCATGGCCGAACTGCATGCGGGCGACGCCAGCAGCCGCGAAGCCACGGCGCGCACCGTGTCGCGGCTGTTCCTGCGCGGCCAGACGCCGCGCACCGCCGCGGACCGCAAAACGAATTAGCCGGGCGGGCCGGCACGGCCGGCGCTGGCCGCTGGCCGCGCGCTCGCTCCGGTGAACTGGCTGGCAGGCTCTTCCAAATTTTCCTTGGCTCCCACATGAAACCCTTTCTTCGCCACATCCTGGACCGCCAGCTCTTGCGCCTGCATGAGCTCGACGCACTGCTGTCGGCCAGCGACGTGGTCAGCGACCTGGACCGCTTTCGCGCGCTGACCCGCGAGCATGCCGAGTCCAGCGTGGTGGCCGAGCAGTACCACCGCTTGACGCGGCGCGAAGCCGACCTGGCCGGCGCGCAAACCCTGCTGGCAGAAGCCAAGAATGATCCGGACATGGCCGACATGACGGAAATGGCCGAGGAAGAGATCAAGGCGGCCAAGGGCGACATCGTGCAGATCGACGACGCGCTGCAGCTCATGCTGATTCCGAAAGACCCGGACGACCAGCGGGCGGCCTTCATCGAAATCCGCGCCGGCACCGGCGGCGACGAGTCGGCGCTGTTTGCCGGCGACCTGTTTCGCCTCTACAGCCGCTTTGCCGAGCGCAAGCGCTGGCAGGTCGAAATCATCAGCGAATCCCCAAGCGAATTGGGCGGCTACAAGGAAGTGGTGCTGCGCATCGACGGCGCGCCGGACGGGATGGGCGTGGGCGTGTACGGCAAGCTGCGCTTCGAGTCGGGCGGCCACCGGGTGCAGCGCGTGCCGGCGACCGAAACCCAGGGCCGCATCCACACCAGCGCCTGCACCGTGGCGGTGCTGCCCGAGCCGGACGAGGCCGTCGCCATCCAGATCAACCCGGCCGACCTGCGCATCGACACCTACCGCGCCAGCGGCGCCGGCGGCCAGCACATCAACAAGACCGACTCGGCGGTGCGCATCACGCATTTGCCGACCGGCATCGTCGCCGAGTGCCAGGAAGGCCGCAGCCAGCACAGCAACAAGGCCCAGGCGTTCAAGGTGCTGACGGCCCGCATCATTGAAAAAGACCGCTCGGCCCAGGCCGCCAAGGATGCGGCCACGCGCAAGGGCCTGATCGGCAGCGGCGACCGCAGCGACCGCATCCGCACCTACAACTTTCCGCAGGGCCGGCTGACCGACCACCGCATCAACCTGACGCTGTACAAGCTGCTCAGCATCATGGAAGGCGACCTGGACGACGTCGTCGTCGCCCTGCAGGTGGCGCGCGGCGCCGAGCAGTTGACCGAGCTGGAAACGGCCAACAACGCCGGCTGAATGCCTGCGTCCCCGTTTTCTGCATCAAATCAGGCTCATGTGCACGACCCTTGGGCCTGTACAGCTATCATTTAAATACCAAGCAAAGGGCAACCTTGAGTTCCATCACCTGCGCGCAAGCCCTGGCGGCGGCCTATGGCAGCGGGCTCGAGCGGCTCGACGCCCAGTTGCTGCTGCTGCAGGCGCTGGGCAAACCGGCCGGCGCCCGGTCCTGGCTGCTGGCGCACGATACCGATGAACTGGCACCCGAGGCGTTGGACGCCTTTGAGGCCATGCGCCTGCGCCGCATGGCGGGCGAGCCGCTGGCCTACATCGTCGGCAGCAAGGAGTTTTTTGGGCTGGCGCTGCAGGTCGATGCGCGCGTGCTGGTGCCCCGGCCGGACACCGAAACCCTGGTCGAGTGGTCGCTTGACCTGCTCGAACCACTCAACGGACCGCCAGCGCTGCGGGTGCTGGACCTGGGCACCGGCAGCGGCGCGATTGCCCTGGCGATTGCGCACAGCCTGAAAGCCGCCGGGCGCGCGGCAGCGGCCACGGCGGTGGACGCCAGCGCCGCGGCGCTGGACGTGGCCCGCGAAAACGCCCGCCGGCTTGATCTGGCGGTGGAGTTCGTCCACAGCAACTGGCTGGCGCAGGTCGGCGAAAGCTTTCACCTGATTGCCAGCAACCCGCCTTATGTGGCCAGCGCCGATCCGCACCTGGTCGCGCTTCGGCACGAACCGCCGCAGGCCCTGGCAGCAGGCCAGGACGGGCTGGACGACATCCGCAAAATCATCGCCCAGGCCCCCTGCCGCCTGACGCCGGGGGGCTGGCTGCTGCTCGAGCATGGCTACGACCAGGCGTGCCGGGTGCGCGAGCTGCTGGTCAGCCAGGGGTTTGCGCAGGTCCAAAGCCGTCTTGACCTGGCCGGGATCGAGCGCTGCTCGGGCGGCCAGTGGCCCCCTGGCCCGGCAATTCCCGCCCTGCACGCGGCCGCGGGCGGACAGACATAATCAGGGTATGGGTTTGTCGCATTCCCACACCCGGTATTTCACCGTCCGGCCAGCGTGCCGGCCCACCACTTTGAACGCCTGCCACCGGCAGCTTTTACCCAGAGGATCCATCCATGAACCCAACCGACCCGACCCAGCAACGCATTGAGCAGATCGTCAAGTCCAGCGATGTGGTGCTTTTCATGAAGGGCACCGCGCAATTTCCGATGTGCGGCTTTTCAGGCCGCGCCATCCAGGTTCTCAAGGCCTGCGGCGTGAGCAAGCCGGCCACGGTCAACGTGCTGGAAGACGAAGGCATTCGCAACGGCATCAAGGAATTCAGCAACTGGCCGACCATTCCCCAGTTGTATGTCAAAGGCGAATTCGTCGGCGGCTCGGACATCATGATGGAGATGTACCAAAACGGCGAACTCCAGGCCATGCTGGGCGCTCCGCCCGAGGCCTGAGGCCAACGGGCACCCCCCAGAAACGCCCGCCCCGGGCGTTTTTTTACGCTGGTTTCGCCCGGCAGCAACTCAGCGGGTGTAACCCGAGCAGGCGCCGGCGTTGACCTGGCCCTTGCATTCGCGCCGGAGCCGGTGGCTGCGCTCCTTGGTGGTTTCTGCCGATCCCGGCAAAAACCGGACCTGGCCACCGCCCGAAGCTTTTTTCTTGGCCCTGGCGGGCTCTGCCGCGCCGCCCGGCTCGGTGCCGGCAATGCCGGCCTGGGCGCTGCCCATCAGCAAACTGGCAGCCAGCAGCACACGCCAAAACGGTGCAATCACGATGCGTTTCATTTTTTACTCCGGGTATTTGCTTGATGGGTTTATTCCTGATGGCGATATAAAACCAGAGCGCACAGTGCCGCCGCGAGACATGCCGGCGCAACCAATGAAATCGCCAGCCCGGCACCGTGGCGCTGCCTGTCAGCCGCCCTACCAGACATCATTAGTGAAGCTTCGGATCGCCAAACGGCTGGTCGTCGGGCGGCGTATCGGCGGGCAGGCGGAAACTCTCGCTGGCCCAGGCGCCCATGTCGATGTTTTTGCAGCGCTCGCTGCAAAAGGGACGGGACGGATTGCTCAAAGCGTAAACGCTGGGGCCGCCGCAGCCGGGGCAGACGACCTGCTTGACAGGCGATGGGTCTTTTTTCATGGCTAAACTCAAGGTGGGGTGGCACTGCGGCCAGGC
>JACMQR010000187.1 GCA_014376885.1 Polaromonas sp. | reverse complement strand
GGTTTTGCACAGGTCGTTCAACCCGCCGCCGCCGCAAGCGCACGGGCCGTCGTTAAAACGTCAGCCTCGGGCCTGGACTGGTCGCAGCTCACGGCGCAGCAGCAGCAGACGCTCGCGCCTCTCGCCGCCACCTGGAACACCGGCATGAGCGAGCCGCAAAAACGCAAATGGCTTGAAATTTCAAAGAACTACGGCAGTCTTGCGCCACAGGCCCAGGCAACGCTGAACAGCCGAATGAAGGAATGGGTCGCGATGAGTCCGCAAGAGCGCGCCCAGGCCCGGCTCAATTTTGGCAAGCTCAACGAGATAGCCCGGCAGCTGACGCCGGAGGAAAAAAAAGCCCAGTGGGAGGCTTACCAGGCGTTGACGCCCGACGAGAAACAAAAGCTTGCTGCCACAGCCAGCCCCAAGCCGGCTGGTGCCGCGACCGCCGTCAGACCCGTGGCGCCGCAAAAACTGGCCACGGTGCCTTTCCAGGCCGCCAGCAAGCCGGCGCCCAAACCTCAATTTAGCCCCTTGTTGCCGCCGACCAGGCCGGTTTCTGCGCCGTCGGCCGGTCCAGCAGGGCTCCAAGGATAACTAAGGATCGACCTGTCGCTGCGGGCCGCGCGGGCCGCATCAATACCGAAGGCCCTGATGCTTTGTATTCCTGTTCACCAGCCGTTTTTCAATTGAAGCAAAAAGAGATTCAAGCCCCGCCGGTTTTGCGGCGCATGGCCTGCTGGATTTATGAAGGCATGCTGATGTTTGGCGTGGTCTTTATTGCCGGCTATCTGTTCGGAACTTTGAGCCAGACGCGCAACGCCATGGACAACCGCCATGCCCTGCAGGGATTTGTCTTTCTTGTGACGGGCGTGTATTTTGTCTGGTTTTGGGCCAAGGGACAAACGCTGGCGATGAAGACCTGGCACATCCGGGTTGTCGACCTCAACGGCGCTGCGATTACCCAGCAACGCGCGTTGCTGCGCTATTTGCTCAGCTGGCTGTGGTTTTTACCGCCTCTCGGGGCGGGCTGGCTGATGAACCTTTCCGGTGCCGAAGGCGGCCTGCTGACCTTGGCCTGGGTCGCGGTCTGGGCCAGCTTGGCGCGGTTTCACCCGCAGCAGCAATTCTGGCATGACGCCTGGGCAGGCACCTGCCTGGTAAGCTGGGTCATTGCGGCCCCGCCCAAAAAACCGACCGGCGCCTGAACCGGTTGCCTTGGTCAAAGCCGCTTCAAACTCTGACCCGTCGCGCATTGACCGCGACTGCGCGACAATCTCCAACATGTCCAACCAAGCTCAGTTCTCGGCAGACGCCAACCCGCAGAAAAACCGCACCGGGCTTAGCCGGGTCTGGCATGCCGCCGGGTATTCGCTGGCCGGCCTGCGCGCGGGCTGGAGCGAAACCGCATTTCGCCAGGAAGCCCTGGCTTGCGCGCTAATGCTGCCGGCCGCGCTGTGGCTGGGCCGCAGCTGGGTTGAAGTTTCTCTGCTGGCCGGCACCGTCCTGCTGGTGCTAATTATCGAGCTGCTCAACACTGGCCTTGAAGCGGTGGTCGACCGCATTGGGCCGGAATGGCATGCGCTGTCAAAGCGGGCCAAGGACACAGGCAGCGCAGCAGTGCTGCTCAGTCTGCTGCTGTGCGCGGGCACCTGGACGATGGCATTGATTCACAGGCTTGGCGCATGATAATTTCCGGTCCGCCAGCCACCGGCAGCCCGTCGTTTTCCCTGTGCGTTTACTGCGGTTCGCGCGCCGGAGCCCAGCCCGAATTTGCCGCCCTGGCGCGTGAAGTCGGCACCTGGATAGGCCAGCACAGCGGCCAGCTGGTGTATGGCGGCGGCCATAACGGCCTGATGGGCATCCTGGCCGATGCGGCACTGGCCGCAGGCGCACGGGTGATTGGCGTGATCCCAAAGGCACTGGTCGAAAAGGAATGGGCGCACACGGGTTGCACCGAACTGCATGTGGTCGACACGATGCATGACCGAAAACGCATCATGGCCGAAAAAGCCGATGCATTTTTGGCCATGCCGGGCGGCATCGGCACCTTGGAGGAGTTCTTTGAGGTCTGGACCTGGCGCCAGCTGGGCTACCACGACAAGCCGGTCGGCCTGCTCAATCTGAACGGCTTTTACGACAGCCTGCTGGTTTTTTTGAACTCAGCCGTGGCCAACGGCTTTATGAACGAATGGCAGATGGGATTAATCCGAAGCAGCAACGACCCGCTGCGGCTGCTGCAAGAGCTGGTGCAAACGGCAGGCACTGCAGCGCCTGCGACCGGGCTGGACCAGATTTAAGCGCCATCAGACCGCCGCTTCGTCTTCTTCACCGGTGCGGATGCGCACCACGCGCTCGACGCTGGTAACGAAAATCTTGCCGTCGCCAATTTTTCCGGTGCGCGCCGCGCCGACGATGGCTTCAATGCAGCGCTCGACATCGGCGGTCTTGACCACCACCTCGACCTTTACCTTGGGCAAGAAGTCGACCACATACTCGGCGCCCCGGTAGAGCTCGGTATGGCCCTTCTGGCGGCCAAAGCCCTTGACTTCCGTCACGGTCAGGCCGGTCACGCCGCACAGGGCCAGGGCTTCCCGCACTTCTTCGAGTTTGAAGGGCTTGAGAACAGCAGTAATTTGTTTCACAGAAAATCTCACTCGGTGGGCTGACAACAGGGCCTTGAAGTCTAGCAGCCGATCGCCCCGGACGACTCCCGGGTGGCAGGCGGTCAGGTACTGAATTTACTGGTGATCGGATAGCGCCAATCCTTGCCAAAGCTTCGGTGGCTGACCCGGATGCCGACCGGTGCCTGGCGGCGCTTGTACTCATTCAGGCGGATCAGCCGGGCGACGCGCTCGACGACCGCGCGCTCGAAGCCGGCAGCCACAACGGTGTCAATGCTCTGGTCATTTTCCATGTACCGCTGGAGGATGGCGTCAAGCACCTCATACGGCGGCAGGCTGTCCTGGTCGGTCTGGTCGGCGCGCAGCTCGGCGCTCGGCGGGCGGCTGATGATGCGCGCTGGAATGGGCGCGCTGCCGGTGCCGTAAGGGTCGTTTTCGTTGCGCCAGCGGGCCAGGGCGAACACGGTGGTTTTCAGCAGGTCCTTGATGACCGCAAAGCCGCCGGCCATGTCGCCGTAGAGCGTGCAGTAACCGGTGGCCATTTCGCTTTTGTTGCCGGTGGTCAGCACAATCGAGCCGAACTTGTTCGACAGCGCCATCAACAAGACGCCGCGGATGCGCGCCTGGAGGTTTTCCTCGGTGGTGTCGTCCGCCCGGCCCGCGAACTCGCCGGCCAGCGAAGCCTTGAAGGCTTCGAATTCGGGAACGATGGAAATCTCGTCGTAGCGCACCTGCAGGCGAACAGCCATCTCGCGGGCATCGAGCCAGGAAATGTCAGCGGTGTAGGGCGACGGCATCATCACCGCGCGCACCTTGTCCGCGCCGAGCGCATCGACCGCGATGGCGAGCACCAAAGCCGAGTCGATGCCACCGGACAGGCCCAAAATGGCGCCCGGAAAGCCGTTTTTCCCCAGATAGTCGCGAACGCCCAGCACCAGCGCGTCCCACAGGTCAGCTTCCGGGCTGCGCAAGGGCACGGTGCAAGCTACTATTTCAATAGCATCCTGCCCACGCAGGGCCTGCGCGTAGAACAGATTTTCCTTGAAACTCTCGGCCCGGCCGGCCAGCGCGCCTGTGGCCTGCACAGCAAACGAGTGGCCTTCGAAAACGATCTCGTCCTGGCCGCCGACCAAGTGCGCATAGACCAGCGGCAGGCCGGTTGCCAGGCAGCGCGCTTGCATCATGCGCTCCCGCTCGCCGCCCTTGCCGACATGAAACGGCGACGCATTGATGACAACCAGCAACTCGGCACCAGCCTGCCTGGCCAGCTGGGCGGGCTCGTCAAACCAGGCGTCCTCGCAGATCAGCAGGCCGACCGCAACCGCCTCGGCGCCTTCACCGGCCTGGAAAACGCAGGTACCCTGTCCCGGCGTGAAATAACGGCGCTCGTCAAACACCTGGTAGTTGGGCAACTCGCGCTTGGCGTACGCAGCGACTTGGCGGCCTTCGCGCAGCACCCGCGCCGAATTGTGGCGCTGCGGGACTTCTACGCTCTTGGTGCGCACCGCCCGACCGGCGTCGCCCTGTGTCGGCGTGCCGACCACCACCGTCAGGCCTTTTAACCCGGCCAGCTCACCGGCCACCCGATTCACGGCATCATCGCAGGCTTCGATGAACGACGCCCGCAAAAACAGGTCTTCGGCCGCATAGCCGCAAATCGCCATCTCCGGAGTCAGCACCAGCCTGGCGCCCTGGGCATAGGCAATGCGGGCGACGTCGATGATTTTTTGCGCATTGCCCGGCATGTCGCCCACGCAGTAGTTGAGCTGGGCAACGCAAATTTTGAGTGACATCTGGAAATTGAACCCTGAAACAGCGCGAATGAGCACCAACCCGCGCAAAGAAAAGCATGTGAAAAACAAGCCAAACAATTATGTCATCCGCATCGCCGATTCTCCGCTGGCACTCAATGCCCTTGAGTGGAACGGCCTGCTGGCGGCGCAAAGCCCGGACGGCGTCTTGGACCCCTTCATGCGCCATGAATACCTTGCAGCACTGCATGCCAGCGCCAGTGCAATACCGAAAACGGGCTGGACGCCCCGTTTCCTGACCCTCTGGGACGGCGAAAGCCTGGCCGGCGCCTGCGCGCTGTACCTCAAGGCCCATTCGTATGGCGAGTATGTGTTTGACTGGGCCTGGGCCAACGCCTACCAGCAGCACGGCCTGGACTACTACCCCAAGGCCCTGGTGGCTGCGCCGTTCACCCCGGTGCCTGGCGCGCGCCTGCTTGCCCGCAATGCGCCAGAGCGCGCGCTGCTGGTCAACGCCCTGCTGGCCTGGTGCGAAGGCGAAAAGCTGTCGTCGCTGCATCTGCTGTTTGCCAGCGAAGCCGACGCCAAAGCCTGCAGCGCCGCCGGGCTGATGCTGCGCCACACGGTGCAGTTTCACTGGACCAACAACGCCCCCACGCTTCCCGCTGCGCGTGGTGCGCTGCCCCCCGAGGGGGCTGCTGCGCCTGCGGTCCGGCCAAGCCGGTCCCGCGGCCCTGGCTTGCAGGGAAATGCTGAATCCGTGATTTCCGGTGAGCCAGCTGTGGAGCTACCCGACAGCCCAAGTCAGTTCAAGGACTTCGACGCGTTTTTAATGACCCTGAGCCAGGAAAAGCGCAAGAAAATTCGTCAGGAACGGCGCAAGGTCAAGGATGCCGGCGTTACTTTTCGCTGGTCGCTGGGCGCGGACATCACATCGGCCGACTGGGACTTTTTTTACCGCTGCTACGAACGAACCTACCTGGAGCACGGCAATGCGCCCTACCTCAGCCGCGATTTTTTTCGCCGCATGGAGCGCACCATGCCGGAGAACTGGCTGCTTTTCGTGGCCGAGCACAGCGGCCAACCGGTTGCTAGTAGTTTGATAGCTGTCAGTGCCCGCCCAGATTGCATAAACGGCAAAAACAACACTGAATTCAAGCTTGATCAGGCGCTGAATCAGCCAGCGCCTGGCTTAACCGCCTATGGGCGCTACTGGGGCGCGCTGGCGCGGGTGGACTGCCTGCATTTCGAAGCCTGCTACTACCAGCCGCTGCAGTGGTGCATCGAGCACGGATTTCAGCGGTTTGAAGGCGGCGCCCAGGGCGAGCACAAGATGGCCCGTGCGCTGCTGCCGGTCAAAACGACCAGCGCCCACTGGCTGGCGCATCCGTCGTTTGCCGATGCCATCGAGCGTTTTCTGGAGCGGGAAGGCGCCGGCATCGACAACTACCTTGACGAGCTTGAGCAGCGCAGCCCGTTCAAGGCGCCGGTTGCAACGGCCCCGCCGGGCCCGGCGCCTTTGCCATGACCGCTCTTGCCACCGCCCTGCCCGAAGCAGCCGTGCCGCTGGGCCGCGCCCACGCTCGCCGGCTGCGCGAAATCTACCGCTCTGCCGGCTGGCCGTGTCAGGACATGGTGGAGGTTGAACTGCTGGCCGGCGGCATGCTCGAGCGGCGGGCCGGCCCGGCGGGCCATGAAACGCTGCGGGTGAGCGACGCCGGCATTGCCTGGCTGGCTGCCACCCTGGCTGTGAACCGGGCGGCCCTGTCGGCGCATGAGGCGCTGGTCGGGCTGGTGGCCGGCGACCTGGTGCGCTCGGGCCGCATCGCCTGGCGCGGCCTGAGCCTGCGGGCACAGCTGCCGGCCGCCGACGGCCAGGACAAGGCGCGCTGGTGCATGGTGCGGCCCGATGTTTTTTCCATCCGCAACACCACGGTCGAAACGTATGTGGACCCGATCGTTCACGAGACCAAGGTCAAGCGCTCCGACCTGCTGGGCGACCTGCGCCGGCTTGACAAGCGCACCGCCTACCTCGACCTGGGCGGCGAATGCTGGTATGTGCTGGGCTGCGATGCCAAAGGCCGGCCGATCGGCGCTGCCGATGAGGTACCAGCCCAGTGCGGCGTCATGCTGCTGGAAAGCGGCCGCCTGGTGGTGGCCCGTTCGGCGCCCCGGCGCAGCCGCCAAAGCCTGCCGCTTGGCGTGTGGATGGCCTTGGCCAAGGCCTCGCCGGTGGTCGGACTAAACGACGCCGCCCAGGGCCTGTTGGGGGACTGCGACCCAGCTGTCTAGCGGTCATACGCACAGCGGCGAAGACTGACACAAGGCGGTCAAGAGCGGCGCAGCATGTCCCTGGACAGCCTGGCACCGCCCAGGCAGGTGAATCCAAAGGTGTTCAGGCGGCGAGACGTTTTCAAACCCAGGCATCGACGAGACTTTGCGCAAGCTATCCCGGTCATTTGCGCCCCGCAATGAAGGAGGCTAAAACGTTCGGCACAAAGTGCTTTTCCACATAATCAGCGAGCCCGTCGAACACCGAGTCCAGCGTGGGCGTCGCAGCGCCAAACAGCGCTCGGAGCACGCGCGGGTCCTCAAACATTCCGTGCAGGTACAAGCCCAGCACATTGCCGGCGGCGTTTTGCCAGGCCAGGCCTTCTGGCATCACGGCGCAGGCGATGTCACCGGCAGCAGCCATGGCCGCATGCGGTACGGTCTGGCCATGGTGAATTTCATAGCCTTGCACCTCGGTGCCCGACAGGCCGGCCCATAGCCCGTCAAGCGCTGCAAAGGCGACCCGCCGGTGCCGCACGGTTTTCGCTTCTTCAAACACCGTGACGACCGGCAGCAGCCCCAGGCCCGGTCCGTTGCCGTCGATGCCATGCGGATCGATCAGCGCCTCGCCGAGCATTTGCAAGCCGCCGCAAATGCCCAGCACTGCTCCGCCCCGGCCGGCGTGCGTGGCAACTGCCTGGTCCAGCCCCTGCGCGCGCAGCCAAGCAAGGTCGGCACTGGTGGCTTTGGAGCCAGGCAGGATGATCCAGTCCGCCTCTGTCAAGCCAGCCAGTCCCGACGGACTGCGCACCCATTTCAGGTGAACCCCCGGCACATTTTTCAGCGGCTGGAATTCGTCGAGGTTGCTGATGCGCGGGTAGGCGATGACGGCGACGGTTCTGGTCACCCTGCCGGCGGCCGTGCTGCGGTCGTCAAAAACACCGTCTTCTTCTGGCAGGCCGTGTTGCCACCACATCGGCAACACCGCCACCGTGGGCAAGCCGGTCAGGTCCTGCAGCATCTGCGGCCCGGGTGCCAACAGGCTGGCATCGCCCCGGAACTTGTTCAGTACAAAGCCCTTGATGAGCGAGCGCTCGCCCTCGTCGAGCATGGCCCAGGTGCCGTAGAGGTGGGCAAACGCACCGCCCCGGTCGATGTCGGTGACCAGCAGGCAGGCGGCGTTCGCATGCCGGGCCACGCGCATGTTGACAATATCGCTCGACTTCAGGTTGATCTCGGCCGGCGAGCCCGCGCCCTCGATCACCACCACGTCATTCTCGGCCATCAGTTCGTCCAGCGCCTGTGCCACCACCGGCCAGACCGACGCGCTGCGCCTGCGCCATTCCATGCGCGAGAGTTCGGGGTTGACGCGCCCCATCAGCACGACCTGGCTTTGGGTGTCTTTTTCAGGCTTGAGCAGCAGCGGGTTCATGCGCACGTCGGGCGCGGCGCGGGCCGCCAGCGCCTGGAAATACTGCGCGCTGCCAATTTCGCCGCCCGCCACCACGCGGGCGTTGTTGCTCATGTTCTGTGCTTTGAAAGGCGCGACCTTCAAGCCCTGGCGGGCGTAATGGCGGCATAGCGCGGTGGCGAGCCAGCTCTTGCCGGCGTTGCTGGTGGTGCCTAGCACCATGACGGCTTTGGCACTCGCGTCTGGGCGCAGGGGGTCTGAAGCCTGAAATGGAGTCATAGGGATCAAATCGGTCAAAAAATAGGTCGTTCAAGTTGATGCCAGGCCACTTTGAGCGCATCCTGCGCCATCGGCGTCAGTACGCTGACGCGCACATGGCCAGGCAAACCGAACGAGGCTGTGTGGCGCAGCTTGATGCCGTGTCCGCGCAGCTGGTCGAGGATTTGGGACAGGTTCTGGCCTTCAGGCAATTCGGGGCGTGCGCAAAAGAAATTGGTGTCGCTGCGCCAGCAAGTCCAGCCCAGGGATTCGCACAGTGCGACCTGCCGCGCTTTCCACTGCCGCAGGGTGACCAAGCTGGCGGCCAGCCAGGCTTGCACGCCAGGATCTGGCCAGGCCCGCAACAGGGCCACGCCATGCGCTCCCACCGGCCAGGATGGGCTGAGCTGATCGAGCTGGCGCACCGCTTCTTCAGCGCCCACGGGCGCAATCGCATAGGCGGCGCGCACACCCGTCAGGCCCAGCGCCTTGTTGGGCGTCCAGAGCTGCCAGACGGTTTGCAATTGCGCTGGCGTCAGGGACGGCGCGCCACCGAGCCGCAGGGGCTCGTAGGCGCAGTCGAGCACGAGCAGGACGTTTTCCCCGCGTGCATCGGCCATTGCGGCCAGCCCTGCCTGGGCGCTGCCCAGCGGGCTGGACGGCTCGCAGGCCCAGAGCAGTTGCGCCTGGCCGGGTTCGCCAGCCAGCGTCAGCCGGTGCGCGCTGGCCGCCTGCGCATAGTCGCCGTAGCTGTGCGTCGGCAGCCACACACCACCGCCCCCGCCTGCGGTTTGCGCCGCCAGGGCGGTGATGCGGAAAATGAACTCGCTGGCACTGGCGGCGAGCACGATACGCGCCACATCCACGTCGTGAAGACCAGCCAGTTGCCCGCGCAGCGCGGTATAGCTGGCATCGGGGTACGCACTGGCATCGGCCTGTTGCACCGCCTGCAGCGCCGCCGGGCAGGGCGCACAGGCATTGCTGTTGGTGGAAAAGTCATGCTGCGCCGCGCCATGACGGTCAGGTCCGCCATGAATGCGTGTGCCCTGCGGCGAAAAAGTGCTTGCCATCATTGCGGTCCCATTACAAGAACAACAGCCAGCAGTGCAAATGGAACAAGCGCAAAGACTACTTTTGACGCATATTTTTTTGCCAGTAGGACATCTCCGGCCTGCGGTGCGCGGCCAGCGGCGTTCAGGCTGTACACGCCCGGCTTGCCCAAGGTGACGCCAAGGGCCATGGCCATGGCCGCCATCGGCCAGCCGCTGTTGGGCGAGGGTGTGCGGGCCGCTTCGCGACGCAACATGCCTAACTGCCATTGCCTTGTCGTCAGCATCAGCAGCCCGGCTGTCAGCCGCGCCGGCAGCCACGACAGCGCATCGTCCGCCCAGGCCGCCCATTTGCCGGCCCATTCCCAGTGCTGGCCCCGGTAGGTTCCCCGGTAACCCCACATCGCATCGGCGGTATTGGCAAAGCGGTAGATGGCCGCGCCCGGCAGGCCCAGCAGCACGAACCAGAAAATCGGCGCGACCACCGAGTCGTTGAGGTTTTCGGCCAGGGTCTCGATGGCGCTTTCGCGCACCTGGCTTTCGCTCAGATTTGCCGTGTCGCGGCTGACCAGCCAGGACAGGCGCTCGCGTCCGGCGGGCAGCGACTGGCGCAGCGCCGCCTCGACCGCGCCGACTTCATCCACCAGCATGCGCCAGGACAGCATCGACTTGAGCAGCCAGGCCATGGCGGCGACCAGCGCACTGGCAGCCAGCGCGTTGTCAATGCCAGGCTGCGCGATGAACCGGGCCAGCTGCCAGAAGGTCAAGGCCTGCAGCGCCCAGGCCAGAGCGCCGACCAGCAGGGCACCGGCTGTCCAGGCCAGCGCGCCCAGCAAGAATGCGGGCAAAGGCGGGCAGCGCACGGTGAAATTTCCGCAAACCTTGAGGTAATGGCCGATCCAGACCACCGGATGCACGGCCACCGGCGGCTCGCCCCAGCGGCGGTCAATCCACAGCGCCAGCAGCAGCACCACGGGCATAACCAGCAAAGCCAGCGCCCAGGCCAGCGGCATTGGCGGCATGTCCACCTCAGGAAGCCGAAGCCGAAGCCGGTGCCGGCATGCCGGCGGGCCGGCCCCAGCCGTCTTCAAACAGCAGGTCGGCCAGCGCAGCGCGGCGCGCCCAGTTTTCGGCCTGCAGCATGGGCTGGTCGTAAAAGGCATGGACCGGCCCGAGGCACAGCACGGCAATCGGTTTGCTGCCCTCGGGCATGTCCAGCAACCGGCCCAGCTTGAGCGGACAAAAAATCGACACCCAGCCCATGCCCAGCCCTTCGGCGCGGGCGGCCAGCCAGAGGTTCTGAATGGCGCAGGCCGCAGAAGCCAAATCCATTTCGGGCAGTGTGCGGCGGCCAAACACATGCGCCTCGCGCCCAGGCGGCAAGGCCACGACCAGCACCTCGGCGGCATCCAGCACGCCCTGCACCTTGAGCCTCATGAATTCGTCTTCGCGCTCGCCCAAGGCCTGCGCGGTCAGCAGCCGTTCCTGCTCGACCAGCGCATGCACGCTTTCACGAACTGGCCGGCTGCGGATGCGGATGAAGCGCCACGGCTGCATGAAGCCGACGCTGGGCGCATGGTGCGCGGCCGACAGCAGGCGCTGCAGTTGATCATCCGCAACACTGCCGCCGCTGAAATGGCGCATGTCGCGCCGCTCGTGTATGGCGCGGTACACCGCCTGGCGCTCGGGCAGGCTGAAGGCGTGGTCTGGCAGGGGCTCGCCCACGACATCAGTCTTCAATACCGCGCTGGGCCGGAATGCCCGCGTTGAACGCATGCTTGACCTTGGTCATTTCGGTCACGGTGTCGGCCAGCGCAATGATCTCGGGCGGGCAGCGCCGGCCGGTGATGACCACATGCACGTCTTTGGGCCGGTTCTGCAGCGTCTGCAGTACGTCGTCGAGCGGCATCCAGCCGTAAATCAGCGGGTAGGTCAGTTCGTCCAGCACGACCATGAAGTTCTCGCCGCTCAGGATTTCAGCCTTGGCTTTTTCCCAGCCATTGCGCGCCAGCTGGGCGGAGTGTTCCAGGTCCTGGCTTTTCCAGCTGAAGCCGTCGCCCAAGCCTTCGATGGGAATGCCCAGCTGCTCGAACATGCGGTGCTCGCCAAAGCGGGCACTGGGCACTTTCATGAACTGGAAAATCTTCACGGCCCTGCCATGCACATGGTGACGGCCGTGGGCGCGCAGGGCCAGTCCGAAGGCGGCCGTGCTTTTGCCCTTGCCATCGCCCGTGTTGACAATGACAAGCCCCCGGCGTTCGCCCTCGGGCTTGTCGTAGGGTTTGACGGCGGGCGAGGTTTCAATTTCCATGGTGATTCTTTTGAGAGTTAGATTTTGGGCAGCGCGACCCACTGGCCGGCGAGCGGATGAATGGCAATACGATGGTCAAACACATCTTCAAGCGCGCGATGCGTCGCCACGCTGTTGCAAGCGCCCTGGTGCATAACGCAGCCCTGGTCCATCACCACCAGTTCATCGGCTTGCAACGCAAATGAAATTTCGTGCAACACGCTAACAACGGTCTTGCCGCTGGCGACCAGTTGGCGAACCATCAGGAGCCAGTCGGTCTGGTGCGGCGGGTCGAGGTTGGCCAGCGGCTCATCCATCAGCAACACCTCGGCCTCAACCGCCAGCGCGCGCGCCAGAAGCACCCGCTGGCGCTCGCCGCCCGATAGCTGGCCGAGCGGCCGGTCACGCCAGTCCCAGGCTTGGGTCGCCTGCAATGCGCGCTCGACGGCGGCATGGTCAGCGGCGCTGGGCGGCGCCAGCCAGGCCTGGTGCGGCATGCGGCCGAGCATCGCTACATCATACGCCGTCAGGTCGTCGGCCGAGCTTTCGTTCTGGCCCAGCCAGGCCAGCTGACGCGCCCGGTCGCGGCCGCGCATGCCAGCCATCGGCTGGCCCAGCAAGGCGACTTCGCCGCCATGCGCCAGCAGCCCGGCCAGCACCTTGAGCAAGGTTGATTTGCCCGCGCCGTTGGGACCAACAATACTAGTCCACCGGGCGCGGGGCAGGACCAGCGAAATACCGTGCAAAATCTGAACATTTCCGAGCTTTGCGCTTACCTGAAAAGCCTTTATTGCTATTGAATCAATAGCAATTCTGGCAAGCTGTTGTGCGCTCATAGCCCGTTGCCCCGCCCGGTATTGCGGTGCATCAGCCACAGCAGGTAGCCGCCGCCCAGCACGGCCGTCAGCACGCCCACCGGCAGTTCCTGCGGTGCCACCAGCCCCCGTGCCAGGATGTCGGCTGCCGTGAGCAGCACCGCGCCCGTCAGGCTGGCCAGGCCGATCAGCCGGCCGTGGGTGGTTTTGACGATCGAACGCATCAGATGCGGTGCAGCCAATCCGACAAAGGCAATCAGCCCGGTCTGCGCCACCGCCGTCCCGGTCGCCAGCGCCAACACGGCCACCAGCGCGGCGCGCATCTGCGGCAGGGGCAGGCCCAGACTGTGCGCCGTGGCCTCGCCCAGCGCCAGGCCGTCAAGTGCATGGCTCATCATCCAGGCAGCCAGCATCACTGCGGCAAATACGGCGGCCATGATGGCGCAGGCAGTCCAGCCGACAAAGCCGGTACTGCCCAGCATGAAGGACTGCATCGCCTGCATGATCTCGGGCGTCACCAGCAGCACCAGCGAGGTGATGGCGCCCAGTACCACGCCGACGATCACGCCGGCCAGCAGCAGGCGCAGCGTGTGCTGCACGCCCTTGGCCAGCAGCAGCGTCAGCAGCACGGCGAGCACGGCACCGACAAAGGCCGCGCCGGTCAGGCCGATGCGCGCCAGCCAGTGGGTGGCCAGCGGCGAAATGCCGAACAGCGCCATCGCCAGCGCTACCCCCAGCGAGGCCCCCGAGGCGCTGCCAAGCAAATACGGGTCGGCCAGCGGATTACGAAACAGTCCCTGCGCCACCGCGCCGGCCAGCCCCAGCAAAGCGCCCGCCAGCCAGGCGCCCAGGGTGCGCGGCAGGCGGATGTCAAGCACGATCAGCCGGGCCTGCGGGTCATGCTGCAGGGCAAGCACGCTGTCAAAGCCGGTGCTGCCAACGCTGATGCCCAGCAGCAGCAAAACGCCGGAAGCCACCGCCAGGGCGACCGCCAGCCAGAAAGCCTTGCGGTGCTGGTGCATGAAAGAAACATTCATCCAGCCCCGGCCTTGTCCACGATGCATTGGGCCATGATGCGCGCCGCCTCGGCCATGCGCGGGCCGGGACGCACGACCACATCGGACTCCCCTGCGCCATACACGCAGACGCGCTGCTCCCTGACGGCCTTGATGCCGGACCAGCCCGGATAAAACGCCATGGCCTCCATGCTGCGGTTGCCAACCATGATCAGGTCCGGATTGGCACGCACCACAAATTCAGGATTGATGCGCGGGAACGGCCCCAGGCTGGCAGGAATGATGTTTTTCACGCCCAGCCGGCTCAAGGTCTCGCCGATGAAGGATGACTCCCCTGCGGCATAAGGCCCACGGCTGACCTCAAAATAAACCCGCGTAGTCTGGGCCTTGGGGGACAGCGACTGCGCTGCCGCCGATATGCTGACATCAATGATGCGCCAGAGCCGGTCCGCGCCCACAGCATCAGGAATCTCCAGCAGCGCGCCAATCTTTTTAAGCACGCGCCGGACATCGGCATGGTTTTTGGTCTCCAGCGCCACCACCTTGATCCCGAGTGATTCGAGGCGCTGGCTGGCACGCGAGGAAATGGCCAGCAACACCACGTCCGGCCTGAGCGCGACGATGGCCTCGATGTTCGGGTCCAGCCCGCCGCCCACCACCGGCAGGCTTTTGACGCTGGCCGGGTAGTTCGAATAACGGTCCACGCCGACCAGGCGCTGGCACTGCCCCAGTTCGCAGACGCTTTCGGTCAACGACGGCAGCAGGCTGACCATGCGCTGCGGGCTTTGCGTAAAGGTGACGCTGACGCCCCGGTCGTCGGTGACTTGCAGTGCGTGGGCCGGCATTAGCGGCGTTAGCGCCGTGAAGCACGCCAGCAGGCAGGCGGCGAATGCCTTCATGGCCGACCCTTCAATGTCAGCGGCAAACCGGCCGCCATCAGGGTGGCGCGCTCGCACACCTGGGCAACGCTCTGGTTCAGCAGCCCGAGGGCATCGACAAAGGCACGGGTCTCGCGCCCGAGCGGAATCACGCCCAGCCCGATCTCGTTGCCGACCAGCACGACCGGACCCTGAGTATTTTCAATTGCTCCTAAAACCATAGCTATCTGCGCTCGTGGATCATGCGCCAGAAGCTTTTTTTGTTCATAATTTTCAGCGGGCATGAGAAGATTGGTCAGCCACAGCGTCAGGCAGTCCACCACAACCAGCGTCTGCGGCTGGCTGCAGCGGGCCAGCACCTCGGCAAGTTGCACCGGCTCTTCCACCGTTCGCATGCCCGGAACTCGCTCAGCCCGGTCCTGCTGGTGCCGCGCAATGCGTTCACGCATTTCTTCGTCCCAGGGCTGGGCGGTAGCGATCAGCACGGCGCGGTGCGCAGCCGACCGGTCCAGCCAGCTGCGCGCCAGCAGTTCGGCACGGCGCGACTTGCCGCTTTTCTGGCCGCCCAGAATCAGTTCGCTGCGGGCGACATTCATGAATTCATCCATGCACAGCGCTCCAGTCCATGATGAACTTGTGCAGCTTTTCCACGCCGTCGGTCAATGCGGCCGGTCCGGGCTGCAAAATCTCGGGCGACTTGATCTCGAACAACTGCTTGTTTTTAATCGCTGGCACGCTCTCCCAGCCGGGCCGGGCGGCGACCAGTTCGGGCCGAAATTTCTTGCCGCACCAGGATCCGAAAATGATGTCGGGCGCGCGCTGCACGATCTCCAGCCCGTCAGCAATGATGCGGCCCTTGCCCATGGGTTCTTTCGCCAGTTCAGGAAAGCAGTCGTCGCCGCCGGCAATGCCCACCAGCTCGGACACCCAGGCGATGGCGCTGATGTGCGGGTCGTGCCATTCCTCGAAAAACACGCGCGGCCGGCGCTTGAGGCTGCGGGCCGCCTGCTCGATGGCCAGCAGCCGTTGCTGCATCTGCCGGATCAGTCCCAGGCCGCGTTCGACTTGCCCGACCATGGCGGCCAGCTGGTACATCATCGAGAAAATCTCGGCCACGCTGCGCTGGTTGAAAATGGTGACCTGGATGCCGTGCCTGATCAGCTGCGCCGCGATGTCGGCCTGCAGGTCAGAAAAGCCAATCACGCAGTCAGGACGCAAATCGACGATCTTGTCGATCTTGGCGCTCAGGTAGGCGCTGACTTTGGGTTTTTCGTCACGCGCGCGCGGTGGTCGAACGGTGTAGCCCGAAATACCGACGATGCGCCGCTCTTCGCCCAGCAGGTAGAGCCATTCGGTAGGCTCTTCGGTCAGGCAGACGATGCGCTGCGGGCCATAGGCGCTGCTGTCGGCGCTGTCGTGACTGGCGGCCAGTGCATGCCAGTCGCTGGATTTTTCAGTCATTGCCATCCTTCAAAAAAAGGCGCGCCGCCGCTGCAGGGCTGGACGCAAACCAGGCGTGAAAATAACTCGCCTTGACCGAACCAGAGACATACAGCGCCTCGCCTTCGCCGCGCAAGGCCCGTCCCGGCGCTGCCTGCGTGCGGCTGGCAGCCGGCAGCAGCGTCGCGCAGGTGGAGTAATGAAAGGTGTGTCCACGCAGCAGGCCGCCCGCCACCGCAAGCTGCTGTGGCCCCAGGGCGGCAAGCCGTTTTTGCATCGACACGCTGCCGGGCAAAACGCCCCACATCAGGTGATGGCTGCCATCGACATGGATGATCTCGTCAAACAAAGCCATCATGCCGCCGCACTCGGCCCAGACCGGCTTGCCCGCTTGAACATGCGCCGCAATGGCCGCCTTCATAGCCAGGTTGGTGCCCAGGACTTTAACGTGCAGTTCGGGGTAGCCGCCCGGTAGCCAGAGGGCGTCGCAAAGCGGCAATGCGCCGTCTGCAAGAGGCGAGAAATAAACCAGTCGAGCGCCCATAGCCTGCAGGCAGTCCAGGTTGGCGGCATACAGAAAGCAAAAAGCGGCATCGCGGGCGACCGCAATGGTCCGCCCCTGCAATGCGGCTGCTGGAAACTGCTGTGCCGGCGCAGCGCAGGCCTCGAATGTGACGGCCCAGGCCTGAAGGTCAGCCTCTGTCAGCTGCCCCAGCCGGGTCAGAGCCAGCGCATCAGCCGCTGCATCGAGCCGCTGCACGGCGTCACCCAGTTCATGGTCCATCACCAGGCCCAGGTGCCGCTCGGGCAGCGTCAGCGCTTCGTTGCGCTTCAGCGCCCCCAGCCATTGGCCGGGCTCGCGCAGACTCTCTTGCAAGATGGCGGCGTGGCCGGTTGAAGCCACCCGGTTGGCCAGCACGCCGGCAAAGCGCAAGCCTTCCCGGTAGTGCTGCAACCCCCAGGCCAGCGCGCCAAAGGTTCCCGCCATTGCGCTGGCATCAATCACCGCGAGGACGCCCAGGCCAAAGCGCTGCGCCAGATCGGCTGCGCTGGGCTGGCCGTCGAACAGGCCCATCACGCCTTCAACAATGATCAGGTCCGCTTCCAACGCCGCCTCATGCAGGCGCTGCGCGCAGTCAGCCTCGCCGGTCATCCACAGGTCGAGCTGGTGAACGGGCGATCCGCTGGCCAGAGCCAGCCAGTACGGATCCAGAAAATCCGGTCCACATTTAAAGACGCGTACCTTGCGGCCCTGGCGCGTATGCAGCCGCGCCAGGGCGCAGGCCACCGTCGTTTTGCCCTGGCCCGAGGCCGGGGCGGCGATGAGGATGGCGGGGCAGTGAGTAGAAGCTTGCATTGACTGATCCGGTAACCTTATGTGCCCATGTCCAGGAGCCGTCTGCCGGCAGCCCAGGGGGCGGGTCTTGGCGGCGCGCCCTGGTTAAAACGAATATTTAACCGAAGCCTGAAGAACACGTCCGGGATCGGGGTAGATACTGCCGGTGACGCAATTAAATGCCTGGCTGTAGCTTTTGCGATCGGTCAGGTTGTCGGCTGCAAGAGACAGCTCGACACGGTCCATTTTCCATACGTAGCGAACATCGACCAGCGTATTGGCGGGAATCATGCGCGCGCAATCATTGGCGTTGTCGTTGCCAAAACGCGCCTTGCCAAGGTGCTGCACACCCACACCGAGGCGCTGGCGCGTATCGATCTGCCAATTGACTCGCAGCGCAGCCGATGTTTGCGATACCAACGGTATTTCCTTGCCTGCGTTCGGGCCCTCAGAAAATTTTGCGTCCACGGTTTGCAGCGACCCGTTCAGGGTGAGGTTGCTTGCCAATGACACCTGGCCATTCAACTCGATTCCGGCGCGACGCGTGGGGTCAAGATTGACATTGCTGAAAAGGGTTGGGTCGTATGCAATTTCGTCAGTTGCCTTTTGTCGGAAAACGCGCATCCCAGCGCGCTGCCCGGCTACCGATTGCCATTTGACGCCCATTTCAATGTCGCGCGTGACCTGCGGCCGCAGGGCAGCGAACAGGTAACGGTTTTCATCCACATTTGGCAGTCGGTAGGCCTGTGCGCCACGAGCGTACACATTGAATCCACCGGACAGTGCCTGATTGGCACCGATATCCCAGGCTTTCAAGCTGTCAGGCCGGTCGTAGTTGACCAGGTTGACCGCGTCAAGCGCTTTCTTGTTGACTTTTTCCTGGCGGACTCCTGCTGTCAGGCGTGTGTTTGAAGGAAGAAGCAGATCGCCGATCAAGTAGAGCGCGCGGTTGTCCTGGGTGGCATTTTCATTTTGGCCAGAATTGTCGACACTGTTGTAGTTCCAGCGGTTGAAATCCAAGCCCACCACCACCTTGAGCGCGCTAGAGCCCACCCGCCCGGCATAGGTTGCCTTGGGTGAAACCTGTTGTGAATCGCTTTTACTTTGGGAGTTATAGCTGCTGCCGACAAAATAGCCTGCGCTCTGGCGATTGCGTTGTCCTATGTCAAGCGCGAACTTCCATGCGTCAAGCGTGTAGTCAATACCAGCGCTGACCCGTGTTTCGGCGTAGTTGCCAAAGTCATTGGGAGTGACGGTTTGTCTTGAATTGGCTGCATATTGGGCAAAAGTCAGACCCCCGGGAAATCGGCTTTTTTCGTTTTCCGAGCTTACGCGGGCACGCAAACCAACAGCACCAGCACTGCCGTTCACACCAGCGGAAGCGGTTTCCTGCTTATTCTCGCTGTTGATGCGGTAGCCATCGCTTTCGCGTTGGCGAAGGTTGACATCAAAGCCAGCATGGGCATTGCCGCCCTGAAGCTGGGCGCGCGCATCGCGGCCCGAGAAGCTTTCGAGTTGCAAACTGGCAGAGCCCGTGAGGCCTGCGCTTGCGCTGCGCTTCAGCACGACATTGATCAGGCCGGCACTGGCACCTTCGCCCCACTGCACGCTGGAGCCGCCACGAATAATTTCAATCGACTCGATCATTTCGGGCGAAATCGCGCTCAGGCGCGCAGTGGCCAACTCATTTTCAGAAATGCGCACACCATCGACAATCACCACGACGTTCTGGTCCGCCGTTGCACCAAAGCCAAGCAAGTCGAGCGAATAATTGCGGCCACCCCGCAGATCAGTTCGTGACGGTATGCCCACAAGGCGGCGAATTGCGTCATTGGCGTCATTTGCGCCCGAGGCAAGAATCTCTTCTCCCGTAAGCACAATCGCCGAGAACGGGGCAGACGGCAAGTCTTGTTCAACGCGGTTTGCCGTGACCACGGTTTCCCTGAGCTGGGAAACGGTCTGTGCCAAAACATGACACGGAAATATGGCGGCCAAAGCCAGTGGTAGCGCGGCCAGACGCGCATTGAAAATACAGGTTTTCATGGAAACAAACGATCAGCGAAAGGCCCTCACCGGCTTCCCCGCCAGTGCATGAGCGTTACGAGCCCGCGTATTTCTTAACAACGCGCGGGTTCACCATGTTGGCCGGTATCCGGGCTGACGGAGCTGCCTTCATCGCCTTCCCAAACGGGTTTGAATCGTTCAGTGGCTTTTGATGAAAACTGAATGCAGCCCTGAATGAAGGGTGCCGCATTCGTCCGTTTACCGTTGCGGGGGCAGCGCAGGTTAGAAACCGCACTGCCCGCAAGCCGGCTTGACTGGCGCGCATGGTGTGGACTTCCCCCTGCTTCCCGTTGAACTGCAAGGTGTGAAACACGCTGCGAGCACCAACAAGGCGCATTCTACGCGGCAAAATACTGCTCACCCTACAATTGCAGTCGCCATGCCGAACCTACACCCCACCGACCAGATCGACCAAGTTACCGAACGGGTAGCGCTGCTTTTGCGGCGCTACGAGGAACTCCAGCAGGTCAACTCGCAGCTGGCCGAGCAGGTCAGCCTCCTGTCCCAGGAACGCGACTCGCTCAGGTCCCGGCTCAGCGCCGCCCGCGCCCGGGTCGATGCCTTGATCGAACGCCTGCCTGAAGCCGCCGACCCCGCGGCAAGCCCTTTTGCGGAACCTGCGCGATGAAGCAACTTGAAGTGCAAATCATGGGCCAGAACTACATGCTCGGTTGCCCGCAAGACAGCGAAGCCCGCCTGCTGGAGGCTGTCGAAACAGTCGACTCGGCCATGTGCAAGATCCGTGACGCAGGCAAGGTCAAGGCGCGCGACCGGATTGCGGTGCTCGCGGCGCTGAACCTGGCCTACCAGTTGCTTGAGCCGGTGCCGGTGCCGCCAGAGCTTGTCCCGCCAGCCGTCAATCCGCCAGCCGATCCCACGGCCGGCGAGGCAGCGCCGAACCGGCTGGCCGCCCTGCTGGAAAGACTCGACAGCGCGCTGGCCGGCCCAAATATCGCGCCTTGATTTTTTGCCCCGCCCAGCGCCAGCCCGATCGGCGGTATGGACCTACAATGAAGTTGTCTGCGATGCCTGCCGGGCTTTATATTTCCTTGAACCAATGCTCCACGAGCACGGGCTTGGTAAATTATTAAGCAGGCGTGATCGTCTCGCGTCAGACGAACCCGAAGCTTGATTGCCCTCGCCCACCTGAACCCCGGTTCAGGATGACGGTCCGGCGGCATTCGCAGACACCTTGCTTTTCCAGCCGTCCAGGACGCTGCGCTGCACCCTTGAGCGCAGCCGCCCGCCTGGCGTCCCAACCCGGCCTGTCATGACCCTGCAACCCCTTTTGATCATTGAGCTGGCCGCGCTTGGCGTGGGCACCGGTTTTCTTGCCGGCCTGCTGGGGATTGGCGGCGGTATGCTGATGGTGCCGTTCCTCACCATCATCCTGGCCAACCGCGGCATCTCGGCCGACCTGGCTGTGAAAATGGCGATTGCCACCTCCATGGCGACCATCATCTTCACTTCCCTGTCGAGCGTGCGGGCGCACCACCGGCGCGGCGCTGTGCGCTGGGATATTGTCCGGCGACTGGCTCCGGGGATTGTGGTGGGCAGCATCATTGGCAGTCTTGGCGTGTTTGCCCTGCTCAAGGGGTCTTACCTGGCAATTTTCTTTGGCCTGTTCGTGAGTTTTTCCGCCACACAGATGTTCCTGGACAAAAAACCCGAGCCGACGCGGCACATGCCGGGCACCGGCGGGCAACTGGCAGCCGGCGGCTCTATCGGCTTCCTGTCGGGCCTGGTGGGCGCCGGCGGCGGCTTCATCAGCGTGCCGTTCATGACCTGGTGCAATGTTCCCATCCACAGCGCGGTGGCCACGTCCGCCGCGCTGGGCTTTCCGATTGCCGTGGCCAATGTGCTGGGTTACGCTGTCAGCGGGCAAAGCGTGCAAAACCTGCCCGAGGGCGCTTTTGGCTACATCTGGCTGCCGGCACTGGCCGTGATTGCCGTGTGCAGCTTCCTGACCGCGCCGCAGGGCGCAAAGGCCGCTCACAGCATTCCGGTCGGCAAGCTCAAACGGGTGTTCGCCAGCATCTTGTACGTGCTGGCCGCTTACATGCTCTACAAAGGCTTGAGCACTTGAACCCGGTGCATCGCCTGACCAGGTTTTGCCACGCTCAAGCCTGCAGCGGCGGCGCCATCACCACCATGCCGTCGTCGTCGGCATACAGCCAGTCGCCCGGTCGAACCCACAGCCCTTGGACCTGAACGGCGATGTCGCGCAGCCCGCTTTGCCTTTTTTCAGGTGGCAAAGGCATGGCGGCCAGTGCTCGAATTCCTACCGCGCATTGCGCCAGTTCCGCCACATCGCGAACGCAGCCGTC
The DNA here is from genome assembly GCA_014376885.1 of Polaromonas sp. GTDB lineage: Bacteria > Pseudomonadota > Gammaproteobacteria > Burkholderiales > Burkholderiaceae_C > Polaromonas. The sequence continues at coordinate 6,638 of JACMQR010000187.1, read as the reverse complement.
AATCACCACGCCGGCCCAGCCGTTGCTTGCGGCCGCAGCGCCCAGGTTTCCGCCAAGCAATGCCCGGCGCACGGAAGCCCCGCCATCGACCACCAGCACGCGCCCTTCGCCGGGCGAGTCCACAGCCGCCTTGACGGACAAGTTGTCCTCAAAGCACTTGACGGTGGCCACCGGTCCGCAAAAGCGCGTCAAGCCGCCAAAATTTCTGAACACCGGCGGCAGCACCCGGAACAGGCCGGACATGTCGTTTTTGTGGGCATCGCACAGGTCAGCGGTTGCAAATGCAATGGGTGCAGAGCGGTTCATGGGGTTTGCCTTTTTAAAAAGTAAGGGGATGAATTGCCAGGCGGGCAGCGTCAGGGGCCCGGTGGCGCCGACGCCAAGGCCGGTTTTTTAAGGTTTCGCCACCAAATCTGATCTGCAGCGCTGGAAATAAAGCGTTTTCCTGCTTTCAAACAGGTTTTTCTTTAGTAGCATGGGTCAAGCTCTCGGAAAATCATTTTTCCAATGGCGATTTTCAACTGTCAAGAAGGAATCAATTATGGCGACTGCCCCCAAAGCCCCCGCGAAAAAAGCGGCTCCCGAAAAAATTGTCGCTGCAAAAAAAGCCGCTCCTGCCAAGCAGGCGGCGGCCACCGCAGCAGCGCCCGTCCAGGATGGGGTGAAAGCCAAGCCAGCGGCAAAAAGCGCTGCGGTTCCCGCCAAAAAACGGACGCCGAATCCGGCCTTTATGAAAGCGCTGACACTAAGCCCCGAGTTGTCCGCCGTGGTGGGCGACAAGCCGCTGCCGCGCACCGAGATTGTCAGCAAGCTCTGGGTCTACATCAAGGCACACAGTCTGCAAGACGAGGCAAACAAGCGCATGATCAACGCCGACAAAAAGCTGCTGGCTGTGTTCGGCAAGCCGCAGGTGTCGATGTTCGAGATGGCCGGGCTGATTGGCAAGCACGTCAAATAAAAGGTCTCCAGCCTTCAAGCCAGCCGCTGCCAAGCGGCTTTTTTTTGCCTTGCTTTGCGGGCGCCAACGCAGCTGTGGCAGCCGGTTTTGAGGGCGTTCGGAGCTGCCACCGCCTGCGGTTCTTTCGCAACTTCTTGTCAATGTCACCAGCCGATCCACGCGCTTTTTCGCCGGTTATAGTGCAAAGCAATGCTGCGCTTTATCTTCACCCGCCTGAGCCTGGTCATTCCGACATTCCTGGGCATGACACTGCTGGCGTTTTTCCTGATTCGCATGGTGCCGGGCGACCCGATCGAGACCATGGCCGGCGAGCGCGGCATCGACCCGGTGCGCCATGCCCAGTTGCTCAAAGAGTTCGGCCTGGACAAGCCGGTGCTGGTGCAGTACGGCGTCTATATCGGCCGGGTGCTCAAAGGCGACCTGGGCAAATCGCTGATCACGCAGGAGCCGGTTCTCAGCGAGTTCATGACGCTGTTCCCCGCCACCATCGAGCTGGCGGTCTGCGCCATCTTGTTTGCGCTGCTGATCGGAATTCCGGCCGGCATTCTTGCGGCCGTCAAGCGCAATTCCATTCTTGATCACGGCGTGATGGGCGTGTCCCTGACCGGTTACTCGATGCCGATCTTCTGGTGGGGACTGCTGCTCATCTTGCTGTTTTCAGTACAGCTGGGCTGGACGCCGGTGTCGGGCCGCATGTCGGTGCAGTACTACATCGAGCCGACCACCGGATTTCTGCTGATCGACTCCCTGCTGTCGGACGACAAGGGGGCCTTCTGGTCGGCCGCGTCGCACCTGATCTTGCCCACGATCGTGCTGGGTACCAACCCGCTGGCGGTGATTGCGCGCATGACCCGCTCGGCCATGCTCGAAGTGCTGGGCGAGGACTACATCCGCACGGCCCGCGCCAAGGGCCTGTCCCACCTCCGGGTGGTGGCGGTGCATGCGCTGCGCAATGCCTTGATCCCGGTGATCACGGTGATCGGCCTGCAGGTCGGCGTGCTGTTCACCGGCGCCATCCTGACGGAAACCATTTTTTCCTGGCCGGGCGTCGGCAAATGGCTGATCGAAGCGATCAGCCGGCGCGACTACCCGGTCTTGCAGGGCGGCATCTTGCTGCTGGGCGCCATCGTCATGGCGGTCAACCTGCTGGTGGACATCACTTACGGCATCATTAACCCACGCATCAGGCACCAGCGATGAACACGGCCATCCTGACGACCGGCGCGGCGCCTGCGCCGGTGCATCCGCTGCGCGAATTCTGGAGTTACTTCAGCGCCAACCGCGGCGCGCTGATGGGCCTGGTCATTGTGGTGGGCGTGCTTTTGGTGGCGTTATTCGCGCCGCTGCTGGCCCCGCATGCGCCCAACATCACCAACAACACCGTGTTCCTCAAGCCGCCCGCCTGGCTGGCCGGCGGCTCCTGGACCTACCCGCTTGGAACCGACGCGATTGGCCGCGACATCTTGTCGCGCCTGATGCACGGCGCGCGCCTGTCGCTGGTCATCGGCCTGGCGGTGGTTGCGATCTCGGTCGTCGTCGGCACGGTGCTGGGTCTGCTGGCGGGCTTTTTCCGAGGCATTTTTGAAATTGCCATCATGCGGCTGATGGACATCATCCTGACGCTGCCCAGCTTGCTGCTGGCCATTGTGATCGTCGCGATTCTCGGCCCCGGGCTGATGAACGCCATGCTGGCCGTGGCCATCGTGGTGCTGCCGCATTACGTGCGCATCACCCGGGCAGCGGTGATTTCCGAAACCTCGCGCGACTACGTGACGGCTGCCCGCATGAGTGGCGCCGGACGCCTGCGGCTGATGTTCAGCGAGATTTTGCCCAACTGCACCGCGCCGCTGATCGTGCAGGCGTCGCTCGGTGTGTCCACCGCCATCCTGGACGCAGCCGCGCTGGGCTTTCTCGGGCTGGGCGCCCAGCCGCCCTCGCCCGAATGGGGCACCATGCTCGCCGATGCGCGTGAATTCGTGCTGCGCGCCTGGTGGGTGGTGACCTTTCCCGGCCTGGCGATTTTGATCACCGTGCTGGCCTTCAACCTACTGGGCGACGGGCTGCGCGATGCGTTCGACCCCAAACTAAAGCGATGAACACGCCCGACACACAGCCCACCACGCTCGTCGCAAGCCACAGCGCGAAACCGGCTTTGCCGGCTCGCAGGTGTTGCCCCAGCGGCGGAACCCAGCCACACGCCGTGCGCCGAGAAGGGTGAGGAGTTAACTATGGCCCTGCTTGAAATAGAAAACCTTTCGGTCGAGTTTCCCGCGCAAAAGGCGGTGCTGCATGCCGTTGACGGCGTGAGCCTGTCGCTGGAAGAAGGCGAAGTCCTTGGCATCGTCGGCGAATCGGGTTCGGGAAAAAGTGTCACCATGATGGCGCTGATGGGCCTGGTGTCGTTTCCCGGCAGGGTCCGCGCCGACACCTTGCGATTTTCCGGCCATGATTTGCTGACGCTGTCCGACAGTGAACGCAGCAAGCTCATCGGCAAGGACGTCGCCATGGTGTTTCAGGACCCGACGACCAGCCTGAACCCGTGCTTTACCGTCGGCTTTCAGATCACAGAATCGCTGCGACTGCACCTGGGCCTGGACCGCGCGGCGGCCGGGCGCAGAGCCGTCGAGCTGCTGGAAAAAGTCGGCATTCCGGCGCCCGAGAGCCGGCTCAAGGCGTACCCGCACCAGCTGTCGGGCGGCATGAACCAGCGGGTGATGATTGCCATGGCGATTGCCTGCAGCCCGCGGCTGCTGATTGCCGACGAGCCGACCACCGCGCTCGATGTCACCATCCAGGCGCAGATTCTGGATTTGCTGCGCAGCTTGCAGCAAGAAACGGGCATGGCCCTGGTGCTGATCACCCACAACATGGGCGTCGTGTCGGAAATGGCCCAGCGCGTGGCAGTCATGTATGCCGGCCAGATCATGGAGCAGCAAGCCACCCAGGCCTTGTTCAACACGCCCCAGCATCCCTACACCGAAGCGCTGCTGGCCGCGTTGCCCGAACGCAGCGACGGCAACGCCCGCCTGGCGACAATTCCCGGCATGGTCCCGGGTCTGTACGACCGGCCGGCGGGCTGCCTGTTTGCGCCGCGCTGCGCCTATGCAACAGCGCGGTGCGGCGCAGAGCGGCCCCTGCTGCGGGCCTGGCTGGGCGGCATGGTGCGCTGTCATTACCCGCTGGGCGACACGGGCCGGGCTGCGGCCATGGCGCACGACACGGCAGTGGCAGGGGCCGCGCCATGAGTGCAGCGCCGGCAGGCGGCCCTGCCCACTTGCAGCCGGTGGTGCAGGCCGACAACCTCAAGCGGGTGTATGAAATCCGGCGCGGCTTCCTGCGCCCGCCCGATCAGCTGCAGGCGGTCAGCGGCATTTCGTTCACGGTTCACGCCGGCAGGACGCTGGCCGTGGTGGGTGAATCGGGTTGCGGCAAGTCGACCCTGGCGCGCATGGTGTCCCTGATCGAAAGCCCGAGCAGTGGGCAGTTGTCGATCAATGGGGTCGATGCCATCAATGGCCCGGACGCAGAGCGGCTGAAGCTGCGAAAAGCAGTTCAGCTGGTGTTTCAAAACCCCTACGGCTCGCTCAACCCGCGCAAAAAGATTGGCGCGATTCTTGAAGCGCCGCTGGAAATCAACACCTCCCTGTCAGCGCCCGGGCGGGCCGACAGCGCGCGCGCAATGCTGGCGCGGGTCGGCCTGCGGCCGGAGCACTACGACCGCTATCCGCACATGTTCTCCGGCGGCCAGCGCCAGCGCATCGCCATTGCCCGCGCCCTGATGCTCAACCCGGCGCTGGTGGTGGCTGACGAGCCGGTGTCGGCGCTCGATGTGTCGATCCAGGCCCAGGTGCTCAATTTGCTGGCCGACCTGCAGGCGTCGCTGGGGCTGGCCTACCTGTTCATCTCGCACGACCTGGGCGTGGTGCGCCACATCGCCCACGAGGTGCTGGTGATGTACCTGGGCCATGCGGTCGAGCATGGCGAAAAAGACGTCCTGTTCGCGCAGCCGCTGCATCCGTATACCCAGGCGCTGCTGGCGTCGACGCCAGGCCTGGCCGGCAGTGGCGCCGCCCGGCAAAAAATGGTCCTCAAGGGCGAGCTGCCCTCGCCGCTCAATCCGCCCCAGGGCTGCGTGTTTTCCACCCGTTGCCCGCACGCAACGGAGCGTTGCCGCACCGAGCGGCCGGCATTGCGCGTGCTTGCCGGTCGTCAGGTTGCATGCCACCATGCCGAAAGTTTCTTGGTTTCGCCGGCCGGTCACCAACCCGATGCCCGCACGTGAGTCCGTCCCTGTCTCCTGACTGGAAAGCGCGCACCGCGCATGCCGCGCCAACCGGCCACCCTCCCGCTGCACCGCAGCATTAACGCCAAAGGAAGTCGCCAGATGATTCAGAACCCACCCTTTGCCCGCCGGCTGCGCCCGGTGCAGCGCGCCTGGCTGTGCGCCCTTGCGCTGCCCGCCTTGCTGGCGCTGTCGCCCGTGTCCGCCAAGACGCTGGTGTTCTGCTCCGAAGGCAGCCCGGAAAACTTCTATCCCGGGGTGAACACCACCGGCACCTCGTTCGATGCCAACGAACCGATCTACAACCGCATCGTCGAGTTCGAGCGCGGCGGCACCAAGGTGGTTCCCGGTCTGGCCGAACGGTGGGACATTTCCGCCGACGGCAAGGAATACACCTTTCACCTGCGCAAGGGCGTGAAGTGGCACACCACCAGCAAGAGCTTCAAGCCCACGCGCGACTTCAATGCCGACGACGTGCTGTTCATGTTCGAGCGCCAGTGGAAGGAAGACAACGCCTTTTTCAAGGTCACCAGTCCAAACCATTCCTATTTCAGCGACATGGGCATGCCCAAGCTGCTGACCGGGGTGCAAAAAATCGACGACCACACCGTCAAGATCACGCTGAACAAGCCCGAGGCACCGTTCCTGGCCAACCTGGCGATGCCGTATGCGGCCGTCCAGTCGAAGGAATATGCCGATGCGATGCTCAAGGCCGGCACGCCCGAAAAAATCGACCAGGACCCGATCGGGACCGGTCCGTTTTACCTGCTGCAGTACCAAAAAGACGCGGTCATCCGCTACAAGGCGTTTGCCCAGCATTGGGCGGGCAAGGCCAAGATCGACGACCTGGTGTACTCGATCACGCCAGACGCGTCGGTGCGCTGGGCCAAGCTGCAAAAAGGCGAGTGCCATGTCATGCCCTACCCCAACCCGGCCGACTTGGAGGCGATTCGTAAGGATCCGAACATCCAGGTGCTCGAGCAGCCCGGCCTGAACGTCGGTTACCTGGCCTACAACACCACCAAAAAGCCGTTCGACGATGTGCGCGTGCGCAAGGCGGTGAGCCTGTCGATCAACAAAAAAGCGATCATTGACGGGGTTTACCTGGGCACCGGCATCGCTGCCAAGAACCCGATTCCGCCGACGATGTGGTCGTACAACGATACCGTCAAGGACGACGAGTACAACCCGGAAGCCGCCAAAAAACTCCTGGCGGCAGCGGGCTATCCGGATGGTTTCACCACCGACTTGTGGGCCATGCCGGTGCAGCGCCCGTACAACCCGAACGCCAAGCGCATTGCCGAGCTGATGCAGGCCGACCTGGTCAAGGTCGGCATCAAGGCCGAGATCAAGAGCTTTGAGTGGGGCGAGTACCGAAAGCGCATGCAGGCCGGCGAG
>JACMQR010000186.1 GCA_014376885.1 Polaromonas sp. | reverse complement strand
GCGGGCTTGCCAGCCAGGCGCGGGTAGTAGCCATCCGCTGCAGCCCGTCCCTGCGGGCCGTGGCAGGCGGTGCAGGCCAGGGTGCGCTGGGCCATGCTGTCTTCAAATGGCGCGCCAGCCGCTGCCAGAGGCATGCCGAGGCTCGGCAGGCTGCAGCTCAGAAGGGCTGCTGCCAGAGCATGCGCCAGCAGGGGCAGTCGGGTCGTTTTCATGGGCGCATCATGCCCCAGCCGGCGGCCAGGCTTCACGCGGGCGGTGAATGCGGCGCGGCCCGGGTGGGTTTTGAGTGCCAGGGGAGAGGCGGGCAGGGCCAGAGACTGAAAAATTCGCGCCCGGCGGTGGCCCCGGTTGCCGCTGCCTTCATGCCGGCCCTGACGGTTTTGATTTGCGCGACAATCCGGCCTTTCGCCGCCTTCACCACCGATATTCACAAGCGATTTTCCATGTCCAGCTACTCTGTCCGCCCTGCCGTTGCCCGCGATGCCAAAGCCATTGCCGAAATTCATGTTGCCACCTGGCAAGCCGCTTACAAGGACCTGATGCCCGATGACCACCTGGCCACCATGACGGTGGAAAAGCGCCAGGCCTACTGGCGCGAAGCCATCGAGTACGGCGAGCCCCAGGTGCTGGTGGCGGCCGATGGCGACCAACTGGTCGGCTTTGTCGGCTTTGACCGTTCGCGTGATCCAAAGAGCCGTTCCACGGTGGGCGAAATATGGGCTATTTACGTGCTGCCCGAGCACTGGGGCAAGGGCGTTGGCCTGGCGCTTTGGGACGGTGCCCGCGACGGCCTGAAAGACGAAGGCTGCACCCAGGTCACGCTGTGGGTGTTGCTGGGCAACGAGCGCGCCCTGCAGTTTTGCGAGCATGCTGCCGGCTTCAAGCGTGAAATGCCATCGCTCAAGACCGTTGATTTTGGCAGCGTCAAGCTCGAGGAATTGCGCCTCAAGCGCGCCATCGACTGAGCCGGCCAGCGCACCGGCGGCCGGCCTGGTCCCGGACATGTCAGGCCGGCACCGTGACAACGCCTTCCTCGTCCGGAACCAGCGGCGTTCCCTGGTCGGGACTGACCGGCAATTCCAGGCCTTCTTGGTCTTCGCCCGCTTCTTCGCCCGGCCCCTTGCGGGGAACGGTGTGGCCTGCCCCGCCAAGGCGGCGGGCGTGCAGGCCGGGATGACAAAAACTGCGCATGGCGGATTCCTTCGGAGGTTGACGCGTCCTGCAGGGGAGGGCGTTTGCCACCATCATTATTGACCGGTTGGCGGCTCAGTTTTCATCAGGTGCTTTTTGTCTTTCCTGTCCTACAAACGCTTCCTGCAGCGCCGCACAAGCGCTCTCGGTGCCGGCCGATAAATTCAATGCTCAAGCATGTTTGATACGATTCAAGCCCCCACTCCGGCCGGCTGCGCCGCATGCCTGACACCCGGCATAGCCGGCGCTCCCGGCGCATCCTGACCTGCTGAATTTTTAAAAGGAAACGAAATGGAAAATCCAACCTTCAACTCCGGCGACGCTTTCGGTGCTGCCGAGTCTGCCAACGCTGATGCTGTCAAGCGCGGCGTGGAATCGGCCGGCGCGGCACTGCACAGCTCCATCGACAAGATCGTGGACCCGGCTTTCAACACGGTAGAACGCGTCACGACCGCAGCCCACGACACGGTCAACCGGCTGGCCAGCGGCGCCACCCATGTCGCCGACCGCATGGCCGAGCAGGCCAACCGGGTGAGCGATGCATCCGGCCGCGCTGTCGAGTCGTCAAAATCCTGGATTCAGGACAAGCCGCTTGAAGCCGTCGGCATGGCGCTGGCGCTGGGCTTTATCATCGGCCGCCTGACAGCGCACTGATCCCCGGAGAGGCAGTGCCGGCAGTGCCCGGTTGCAAACCGCCTTCGGGCGGTTTTTTTCTGCCCTCGCGCGCTTTCCCTATTTTTTTATCGCGGCGTGATTCTGCTGCTTACCCGGAAAATCCCATGGCCACCAGCCTTCTTGCCCTGATTGACGATGTGGCCAGCGTGCTGGACGACGTGGCACTGCTGTCGAAGGTGGCCGCCAAAAAAACCGCTGGCGTGCTGGGCGACGACCTGGCGCTTAACGCGCAGCAGGTCTCCGGCGTCAAGGCCGACCGCGAGTTGCCGGTGGTCTGGGCTGTGGCCAAAGGTTCCTTCATCAACAAAGCCATCTTGGTGCCGGCTGCGCTGGCCATCAGCGCGTTTGCGCCCTGGGGAGTGACGCCGCTTTTGATGGTGGGCGGCGCATTCCTGTGCTATGAAGGCTTTGAAAAGCTGGCCCACAAATTCACCCACAGCCCGGCCGAGCAGGCCGCCCAGCATGAAGCCTTGGCCAGTGCGCTGGCCGAGCCGGCCGTGGACCTGCGGCAGCTTGAAAAAGACAAGATCAAGGGCGCAGTCCGGACCGATTTCATCTTGTCGGCAGAAATCATCGCCATCACATTGGGCACGGTGCAGGACAGCACCTTCACAACCCAGCTTGCCGTCCTTAGCAGCATTGCACTGGTCATGACAGTGGGTGTTTACGGCCTGGTGGCCGGGATTGTCAAGCTTGACGACGGCGGGCTTTACCTGAGCCAGCGCCCCGGGCCACACGGCTGGAGCCGCTTGCAGCGTGGGCTGGGGCAGGCGATTTTGTGGGTGGCACCGTGGTTGATGAAGTTCTTGTCGATTGCCGGCACGGCCGCGATGTTTTTGGTGGGCGGCGGCATCCTGGCGCATGGATTGACGCCGCTGCGTCATGGCGTCGACCTGGCCACTCAGTGGGCCAGCGATGTTGGCAGCCTGCCGGGCGCGGTGATGCCGCTTCTAATGAATGCGCTTGTCGGTCTGGTTGCCGGCGCGCTGGTGCTGCTGGCGGTGGGCATCTTCAAGCGCCTGAGGTCCCGCCCTTGAGAGGTCCGGGCAGCGGCCGCTGGCGTGAACCCTGCGTCAGTCCGGTGTGTCCCTGAGTGGAAGCGGCCGGCTGGCAGGCCGACGGGTCGGCGCCCTGGGGGTGCTGGTTGGCAGGAAACGGCCAGGTGCCTTTTTTCTCGGGTGCCCGCGGCCGGGTGGCTTCGCGCGCGCGTTGCTCGATCATCTTGCGACTGTCGCCGTTGGGCGGCGGGGCATTGAATCTTGACATGGTGGGGTCTCCCTAAAACAATGACTGATTAAACAGCCCGGCATTCAGCGCTGCTGTAGTCGCCGGCACAGGCTGCCCGTAGGAAATGGAGCAGCGTCGGTTTCAGGAATCCTGGTGCCCGCCGACGCCCGACCCGCATGGGCAGCGGCGAGGTTGCGCCCAGCGTGGCCACCGGTCTGGTTTGAAACAGCGCGCAGGTGGGTTTAGTGGCATGTTTTTTTCACAGGGGGCGGTGTTGCCAACATTTTTTACGGTGTCCACCGGCGTTACGCCGACTGCTGCAATCGACTTTTCCGCAGCCAGCGACCGGGTGGCCCGCCAGCTGATCGGCTGGCAGCTGCTGGTGGGCGACGTGGGCGGCACGATTGTCGAAACCGAAGCCTACGACCAGGACGATCCCGCCTCCCACAGCTTTTGCGGCCCGACGGCGCGCAACGCTGCCATGTTCGGCCCGCCGGGACACGCCTATGTGTACCGCTCCTACGGCATCCATTGGTGCCTGAACCTCGTCTGCCGGCCCGCCGGGCAGGGCGCCGGCGTGCTGATACGTGCGCTGCAGCCCACCGACGGGCTCGACCGGATGCGCGAGCGGCGCGGCCTGGACGCTGTGCGCCTGCTGTGCGCCGGCCCGGGTCGCGTGGGCCAGGCTCTGGGCATTGACCGCAGCTTCGACGGCCTGCCCCTGGATGCGCTGCCGTTTGCGCTGCGGGCACCCAGCCGGCCCGACCAGGCAGTCGACTTTGCGGTCGTCGCAGGCGTGCGCGTCGGCATTTCAAAGGCCGTTCACCAGCCCTGGCGCTTTGGCCTGGCAGGCTCGTGTTTTTTAAGCCGGCCGTTTCGTTGACTGCTATTTAATCAATAGCTGACTTTGCACAGAAGGCAAGCGCACCAAGCCTGTTTGGCTGATATTCAGGTCTTTTGGCGTCCCGTCAGGCGACCGTGTCGGCCCAGGCTCCCAAAGGGTGAAGAAAAAGCTGGCACCCGCGCCGGGCGCCGATTCGGCCCAGACCCGGCCTTCATGACGCCGGACAATCCGGTGCACCGTCGCCAGACCAATGCCGGTGCCGTCGAACTCAGCCTGGCTGTGCAGGCGCTGGAAGGGGCCAAACAGTTTGTCGGCGTGCGCCATGTCAAATCCGGCGCCATTGTCCCGGACGAAAAACACCGGCCCTGCAGGCGGCCCCGGCTCTGCCCCGACCTCGATCGCCGC
>JACMQR010000185.1 GCA_014376885.1 Polaromonas sp. | reverse complement strand
TGCTCGCCGCCGGCCTGGGCAGCAGCGTCGAGATCGAAACCAGCGGCGCCGATGAGCAGGCAGCCATGGACGCGCTGCTGGCGCTGGTGGCGGACAAGTTCGGCGAGGGGGAATGATGCACCCACGGTCGCTCACTGCGTGTAGCTCCCTGCCCCCCGAGGGGGCTGTGTGCCGCAGCTCCAAACCTGCGGTCTGGCAAAACCAGTCCCGCGGCCCCTGCTTGCGGGGAAGGTCTACCCCCACGCTTGCCACTTCGTGTGCTGCGCTGCCCCCCGGGGGGGGCGCTGCGCCTGCGGTCCGGCAAAGCCGGTTCTGTGGCCCTGACATGCATCAAACCACTGCACTCACTTCTTCGCCGTCATGCTTGTCACACCGTCCGGCGTTTCGCTCGGGAGCCACTGAATGACGTTTTCGGTTCACGGTCTGGCCGTTTCGCGCGGGGTGGCCATCGGGCGGGCGGTGCTGGTGGCGTCGAGCCGGGCCGATGTCAGCCACTATTTTGTCGATCCGGCAACCATTGGTGACGAGATTGCCCGCGTCCGGGTGTCGCGCAATGCGGTGGTCGAAGAAATCACCCGCCTGCAGCACGACCTGCCCAAGGACGCGCCGCACGAAATCGCCGCGCTGCTCGATGTGCACCTGATGCTGCTGCAGGACGAGATGCTCATCAGCGGCGTCAAGCACTGGATCACCGAGCGCAACTACAACGCCGAGTGGGCGCTCACCACCCAGTACGAGCTGATTGCGCGCCAGTTCGACGAAATGGAAGATGTCTACCTGCGCGAGCGCAAAGCCGACCTGGAGCAGGTGGTCGAGCGCATCTTGTGCCATATGAAGGGCTCGGCCTCGCCGCTGCAGGTGGCGCGCCAGGGCGCGGTGCGCGCCGGCAGCAGTCGCAAGCAGTCGCAGCAAGACCTGCTGCTCGGTGACACCCTGGACGTGCCCCTGGTGCTGGTGGCGCACGACATCTCGCCGGCCGACATGCTGCAGTTCAAGCAAAGCCTGTTCGCCGGCTTTGCCACCGATGTCGGCGGCCGCACCTCGCACACCGCCATCGTGGCGCGCAGCATGGACATTCCGGCGGTCGTCGGCGCGCGCAGCGCCAGCCAGCTGATCAAGCAAGACGACTGGGTCATCATCGACGGCGATGCCGGCGTGCTGATCGTCGATCCGTCACCCATCATCCTGGCCGAATACGGCTTCAAGCAGCGTCAGGGCGAACTCGAGCGCCAGCGGCTCAACCGCTTGCGCCACACCCCGTCGCTGACGCTGGACGGCGAGCGCATCGAGCTGCTGGCCAACATCGAAATGCCCGACGACACGCTGGGCGCGGTCAAGGCCGGTGCTGTCGGCGTGGGCTTGTTTCGCAGCGAATTTTTGTTCATGGGCCGGGGCGGCAAGCTGCCCGGCGAGAACGAGCAGTACCTGGCCTACCGCCGGGCCATCGAGGGCATGCAGGGCATGCCAGTCACCATCCGCACCGTCGACATCGGCTCGGACAAGCCGCTGGACCGGCCCACCTCCAAGGCGCAGGAAGGCCACCTGAACCCGGCGCTCGGCCTGCGCGCTATTCGCTGGAGCCTGGCCGACCCACCGATGTTCCTGACGCAGCTGCGCGCCATCCTGCGCGCCGCCGCCCACGGCCAGGTCAACCTCTTGGTGCCGATGCTGGCGCATGCCAGCGAAATCCGCCAGACGCTGGACCTGATCGACCAGGCCCGCGCCCAGCTGGAAGCCCGCGGCCTGGTCTATGGCCCGGTGCGGCTGGGTGCCATGATCGAAATTCCGGCAGCGGCATTGACCGTGCCGGTGTTCTTGAAATACTTTGACTTCTTGTCCATTGGCACCAACGACCTGATCCAGTACACCCTGGCCATCGACCGCTCGGATGAAACCGTCGCGCACCTCTACGATCCCTGCCACCCGGCGGTTTTGCGCCTGGTAGCCGAGACGATTGCCCAGTGCAATGCCCAGGGCAAGGGCGTGAGCGTTTGCGGCGAAATGGCTGGCGATGTGCACATGACGCGACTGCTGCTCGGTCTGGGTCTGCGCAGCTTTTCAATGCATCCGTCGCAGATCCTGTCGGTCAAGCAGCAGGTGTTGCGCGCCGATACCGGAAAGCTCAAGCTGTGGGCGCGCGAGGTGCTGCAAAGCGAAGACCCGGCTGCAATGCTGCAGGCCTGCTAGAGGAGCGTTGAGAACGCTCGGTGCCGGGTGCCTTTCAGGTCAATGCCCGCCGCTGTCTTCCGATGGACGACTGGCTTCGAACAGGAACCAGGTGCGGCGCTCGGTTTCGTCGGTCCAGTTTTCGATCAGGCTGGCGCTGGCGATGTCGCGCTGCTCGTCGCAGACCTCATGCACATCGCGCAGGCGAAGACCCAGCGCCTTGTTGTCGTCACGCAGCTCGGCGAGCATGGCCGCCGGGGTGACATAGGTTTCGTTGTTGTCTTTGATGGTCTGCAGGCTCGAAATATGGCCGATCGAGCGCAATGTGGTGCCGCCCACCTTGCGAATGCGCTCGGCAATCGGGTCGGTCATCTCGAACAGCTGGTCCGACTGCTCGTCCAGCATGACATGGTAGTCTCGAAAGTGCGGGCCGCTCATGTGCCAGTGAAAGTTTTTGGTTTTCAGGTACAGCGCAAAAACGTCGGCCAGGATGCCGTTCATGGCCACGGCAATGTCCCGGGTTTCCCCGGATTTCAGGGCGGTGGGAGTCATCAAGGCTCTGTCCTGCGGCATGTCAAGGTTTTTGGCGGGTTGATGGGCAGTGGTTTTCACGGCGTGGTCCTTCGCGGGCGGGTTTTGAGTCGGGGAGACAACTCGGCTTGCTACTATAAATTTGGGCCCCGCCTGTTTTGACCGAATGCGCTGCAGGCCTACAGGCACAGGCTACTTTATGGAAAGCAGGGCGCGCACTTCAAGCCTGCCTGAGCCTCAGCCCGGTTCAGCTGGCAGCGCGCCGCTGGCGGCCGGGCCATGTGCCCAGTGCGGCTGCGCCGACAATCAACAGCGCTGCCAGGCCAATGCTCCAGGTCAAGGGGCGGCTGCCCGCCAGCATGAGCAGCGCGGTCGAGCCCAGCGGCGTGAGGTAGCTCAAAATGCCGATCTGCCGGGCATCGCCCAGCTTCAATGCCTTGTCCCACAAAAAGAAAGCGGCGCCCAGCGGCCCTACGCCCATCAGGGCAATCAGCAGGCCGTCGCGGCCAGACAGCGCCACCGATGGCTCCAGGGCCCAGTGGCACAGCAGCGCCAGCAACCCCGAAACCAGGCCGAACAGGCCGATGGCCGCCGTGGGAAATGCGTTGACGCGCTGCGTTAACAGCGAATAGCTGGCCCAGATGAACGCCGATGCCAGGGCCGGCACATAGCCCCACGACCAGCCGCCGCTGCCCGCCGCGCTGCCCGCGCCCAGGATGGCCAGGGCCGCGCCGGCAAACCCCGTCAGCGCGGCGACGACATGCTGCGCGCGCAGCGCGCTGCCGCGCAAAAAAACCGGTGCCAGCAGCACCATCAGCAAGGGCCACAGGTAGTTGACCAGGTTGGCTTCAACCGGCGGCGCATGGCGCAGCGCCATGAACAGCAAAAAATGAAATCCGAACAAACCATAGACGCCCAGCGCCAGGGTGGCAGCCGGAATGCGCCAGACCTGGCGGGTTTTTGCCAGCTGCGGCAAGGCCAGCGCGCTGCCGGCAAGCAGCGCCAGGCCGGTCAGCAAAAACGGCGGAATGTGCTTCAGGTCCACCCCCAGGGCGGCCAGGGTGGTCCACAGGGCAATTGCGCCCAGGGCGTACAAATTGGCGGTCACAGCGGCCGGCCGTGAGCTTTTGCGGCTCCGGCTTACTTGCCGGCCACGCCTGCCGCTTGGGCCTGCGCGTCGGCGTGATAGCTCGAGCGCACCATCGCGCCGACGGCGGCGTGGCTGAAACCCATGGCGTAGGCTTTTTCCTCGAACATCTTGAAGGTGTCGGGGTGCACGTAACGGCGCACCGGCAAATGCGCCAGCGACGGCGCCAGGTACTGGCCAATGGTCAGCATGTTGATGCCGTGGTCGCGCATGTCCTGCATCACCTGCAAGATTTCCTCGTCGGTTTCGCCCAGGCCGACCATGATGCCGCTTTTGGTCGGCACATTGGGGTGCAGCGCCTTGAATTTTTTCAGCAGGTTCAAGCTGAACTGGTAGTCGCTGCCGGGGCGCGCTTCCTTGTACAGGCGCGGCGCGGTTTCCAGGTTGTGGTTCATCACGTCGGGCGGCGAGGCTTTCAGGATCTCCAATGCCCGGTCGTCGCGGCCGCGAAAGTCGGGCACCAGTACCTCGATGGTCGTGCCGGGCGAAAGCTCGCGGATGCGCCCGATGCATTCCACAAAATGGCCGCTGCCGCCGTCGCGCAGGTCGTCGCGGTCCACGCTGGTGATGACGACATATTTCAGCTTCAGCGCGGCAATCGTG
>JACMQR010000184.1 GCA_014376885.1 Polaromonas sp. | reverse complement strand
GCCAGGCCGTCCAGAACCACCCATTGCGCGCCTTTGGCCGAGCCGATCTTGACCGGCCGGGACACGACCTTGCCATCGCTGCCGACCACCATGACGGTGTCGCCCTGCGCGGTGCGCGTGACCGCCTGCTGCGGCAGGGTGATGGCATTGCTGGCCTGGGCCTGCTCCAGCCGCACCCGCACATACAGGCCGGGCAGCAGCTGGCCAGCCGGATTGGGCACCTCGGCGCGCAGTGTGATCTGCCCGGTGGTGGCATCGACCGTGAGGTCGGAAAACAGCAACTTGCCGGGCTGCGCGTACTCGGTGCCGTCTTCGAGCACGATGCGCACGCTGGCCGCCTCCAGGCCGCTGGCCCGCTTGAACTGGCCGCCGGCCATGGCCGCGCGCAGCCTCATCACATCGGACGCCGACTGGGTGAAGTTCACATACATCGGGTTGATCTGCTGGATGACGGCCAGCTGCGTGGCGTCGCCCTGCCCGACCAGCGCGCCTTCGGTCACCAGCGAGCGACCGATGCGGCCCGAAATCGGCGCTGTCACCGAGGCATAGCCCAGCGTGATGCTGGCGGTCTGCACATTGGCCTTGCCCACGGCCACGTCGGCGGCCGCCTGCTTTTGCGCGGCGACGGCATTGGCGTACTCCTGCTTGCTGACGGCATTGGCTTCGACCAGCGGCCGGTAGCGTTCGGCCAGTGCGCTGGCCAGCGCCAGGTTGGCTTCGGCCCGCGCCTGGCCCGCCCGCGCGCTGGCGGCAGCGGCGGCATACGGGGCGGCGTCGATGGTGAACAGCGGCTGGCCCGCCTTCACATCGCTGCCTTCGCGAAACAGGCGCTTTTGCAAGATGCCGGCCGCCCGCGCCCGGACCTGCGCCACCCGCGAGGCTTCCAGCCGGCCGGGCAGCTCGGTGACCAGTCCCACATCGCCCGGCGTCACGGTGACCACCCCGACCTGCGGCGGCGCTGGCGCTGCGCTGGCGGGCGGAGCCTTGGGCGCAGCCTCCTTGCCGCAACCGGCCAGCAACAGGGAAACCACCACCGCCAGCGCAAGCGGCTGGCGCCAGCCACCTGTGACAGGCAAAAAAGCAGGGGCAAGGCAGCGCGTGGGCATATCGGTTCCTCGAATTATTGGGATGGGCGCAAAGATTGACGCACTGTCAGCCGGCGGCACAAGCGCAGCCCGGCAAAAGCCAGGACCCAGAGAATAAGGGTTTTCATGGAGGACACAGTTTACATACACTTGTGAATGTAAATTGACCTGGCTGTGAAATCCAATGAAGGAGGCGCCCGTTGGCCCGTCGAACCAAAAAACAAGCGCTGGCAACGCGCCACACCCTGCTGGATGCAGCCGAATGCCTGTTTCAGTCGCAGGGCGTTTCGCGCACCACCCTGCAGCACATTGCCCTGCGCGCGGGCGCCACGCGCGGCGCTGTGTACTGGCACTTCAAGGACAAGGCCGAGCTGTTCAACGCCATGATGGAACGCGTCACGCTGCCGCTGGAAGCGCATTTCAACAACGAAGGCAGCCCGGACTCCGGCGATGGCACGGGCCAGACCGGCGCGCTGGCGGGCACCCGGCAAGCCATTGGCATGGCCCTGCGCCAGATCGTCACAGACCCGCAGACCCGCCGGGTGCTGGAAGTCGCGACCCAGATGGTCGAGTATGTCGAGGAGCACCGCGCCATCCGGCTTCGGCACCTGGCCATCCGGCGCAGTTTTCTGGGCCGGGTTCAGCAAGGCC
This sequence comes from Polaromonas sp., assembly GCA_014376885.1. GTDB lineage: Bacteria > Pseudomonadota > Gammaproteobacteria > Burkholderiales > Burkholderiaceae_C > Polaromonas. Next base: position 2,134 of record JACMQR010000184.1, on the reverse strand, counting down.
TGGATGCCGCAGCCCAGGACGCGCACCTGACACTGCCAGTGCCCAGCGCCCTGGCGGCGCTTGGCCTGCATGCCCTGGTTGACGGCTTGATTCAGAACTGGCTGCTGGACCCGCAGGCTTTTGACCTGCTCGAAGCAGGCCAGTGTGCGGTGGAAGTGTATCTCGCCGGACTGGGATTTCTTGTTGAGCCGTCAAACGCTGTAATCGCGAAAAACCAGAGCGTAATATCGACATCAGTCTGAATCATGCGCTCTAAAAGCACATAAAAAAAAGCGCCTTGACAGGCGCTTTTTCAAAATTTTCTGGCGGAAACGGAGAGATTCGAACTCTCGATGAGGCTCTACACCCCATACTCCCTTAGCAGGGGAGCACCTTCGGCCACTCGGTCACGTTTCCAGAAATCTGATTATGGCATGACTTCTGCGCGGATTCAGGCCACTGGCTGATCGAGGTCAAATGCCTTGTGCAAGGCGCGCACGGCAAGCTCCATGTACTTCTCGTCGATCACCACCGAGGTCTTGATCTCGCTGGTCGAAATCATCTGGATGTTGATGCCTTCTTCGGCCAGGACGCGGAACATCTTGCTGGCAATGCCGACATGGCTGCGCATGCCGATGCCGACAATGCTGACCTTGCAGATTTTCGCGTCGCCGGTGACTTCCTGCGCGCCAAGGGCCGGCACCACATGGGTTTTAAGCAGATCCATGGCTTTGGCAAAATCATTGCGGTGCACGGTGAAGCTGAAGTCGGTCAGGCCGCCCTTGCTGATGTTCTGGATGATCACATCGACTTCGATGTTGGCGTCGGCCACCGCACCCAGGATCTGGTAGGCAATGCCCGGGGTGTCGGGCACGCCGAGCACCGAGATTTTCGCTTCATCGCGGTTGAAGGCGATGCCCGATACGATGGCTTGTTCCATGTTTTCATCTTCCTCAAAACTGATCAATGTGCCTGATTTGGCTTCTTCGTCGATGTCGATGTCCCAGTCGGTAAAGCTGGACAGCACGCGCAGCGGCACCTTGTACTTGCCAGCGAACTCGACCGAGCGGATCTGCAGCACTTTGGAGCCCATCGAGGCCATTTCCAGCATTTCCTCGAAGCTCACGGTCAGCAGGCGGCGCGCTTCGGGCACGACGCGCGGGTCGGTGGTGTACACGCCATCGACATCGGTGTAGATCAGGCATTCATGCGCCTTCAGGGCAGCGGCAATCGCCACGGCAGAGGTGTCGGAGCCGCCCCGGCCCAGGGTGGTGACGTTGCCGCCCTCGTCCATGCCTTGAAAGCCGGTGATGATGACGATTTTTCCGGCGTCCAGGTCGGCGCGCACTTTTGCGTCATCGATCGATTCGATGCGCGCCTTGGTGTAGGCGCTGTTGGTCTTGATGGTGACCTGCCAGCCGGCGTAGCTCACCGCCTGCATGCCTTCGGCCTGCAAGGCGATGGCCAGCAGCGCACTGCTGGCCTGCTCGCCGGTGGCGGCCAGCGCATCAAGCTCGCGGCCATACGCCTCGTCGGGTTTAACAGGTGCCAGTGCTTTGGCCAGTGCCAGCAGGCGGTTGGTTTCGCCGCTCATGGCGCTGGGCACCACCACCATCTGATGGCCCGCCCGGGCCCACTTGGCAACGCGCTTGGCGACATTGCCGATGCGCTCGGTCGAGCCCATCGAGGTGCCGCCATATTTATGAACGATCAGGGCCATTGCAGGAAATCACTTCAAATGTGGGTGGTGGGCCAGGATGCCAGGCTGCGAACCAGCGGCTCGCCGCGCCTGGGAAAGCCGCCTTGCAGCTCGGCAGCAAAGCCTTTGATTATACCCAGCGACCTGCCCGGTCAACGCCTTGGCGCGCCGGCTGCATAGTGCAGGCAGCTGCCCAGCCGGCTGACCTGGCCGGTGGCCACCTTCAGCTCAATCCGGTGCCCGCGCGTGGTGCAGGCGGCCAGCTGGTGCAGCAACTGGTCGAGTTGCGCCGCACTCGGCGTGGCCTGCTGCTGGGCCAGCCAGTGGCGCAGCACATTCGCCTGGCGAGGCCCGGACAGGGCCTGCAGCGCCCGGATGGCGGGCGGGTTGCCGGTGGCGGCCAAGTCCAGAGCGGCAACTTCCGCCAGCACCGCCTGAGCCTGCGCGGCATGCCGG
>JACMQR010000183.1 GCA_014376885.1 Polaromonas sp. | reverse complement strand
TGGCTAGCCTGCAGGTGCTGTATTTCGAGGAAACCGTCGAGGACAAGCTCTGGCAGCCGACCTTCATCATGGAGCATCCGACCGAAATCTCGCCGCTGGCCCGGGCCAACGACGAGCGGCCGGAAGTCACCGAGCGTTTTGAGCTTTACATCACCGGCCGCGAATTCGGCAATGGCTTTAGCGAATTGAACGACGCTCAGGAGCAGGCCGCGCGCTTTAATGCGCAGGTCGATGCCAAGGACGGCGGCGACGACGAGGCGATGTTCTACGACCATGACTTCATCCGCGCGCTGGAGTACGGCATGCCGCCGGCAGGCGGCTGCGGCATTGGCATTGACCGCCTGATGATGCTGCTGACCGACAGCGCCAGCATCCGCGATGTGATTTTGTTTCCGGCGCTGCGCCGCGAGGTTTGAAAAGGATGCCCGGCATTCATCAATCCCCAGCGGGTCAGCTGAAATACCTCGCCGGCTACCCCGACAACCTTCAAGACCAGGTGCAGCAGCAACTGGCACAGGGAAGTCTTGGCCCAAACCTGCTGGCCAGATACCGCCAGGCCCATGCGGTGCGCACTGACAAGGCGCTTTACAGCTACGTGATGGCGTTGAAGAACGATTTTTTGCGCAACGCCGAACCGCTGTCCAAGGTAGCCTTTGACAACCGACTGCAAACCATCACCCAGGCGCTGGGTACGCACACCAGCATTTCACGGGTGCAGGGAAGTCGACTGAAGTCCAAACACGAGATTCGGGTGGCTTCGCTGTTCAAGGATGTGCCGGAAGAGTTCCTGCGCATGATCGTGGTGCATGAGGTAGCGCATCTGAAGGAAAAAAACCATGACAAAGCTTTCTACCAGCTTTGCACCCACATGGAGCCCAACTACCATCAGTATGAGTTTGACCTGCGGGCGTACCTTACGCACATGGATGCAGCGGGCAAGCTGGCCTGGCCCGCCCCGGTTTAAGATTTTTTGACTGCCTGGTCAGCGCAGTTCAGGGTATCAGGCCCAGCGCATGCATGTAGGCCGGGTGCACCATGAGTTCGTCCCACTCAAGCGCCGGCGTCTGGGGCAGCAGGGCCAGGCGCCGCAGTTCGCTGGCTTCAAGCGCTTCCCACTGACCCTTGAGCAGGGCTTGCGCCATGCCGTCCAGCAGTCCGTCAACCGGGCCGCCCTCGCCCACCGACTGGTTGCACAGCAGCACCAGATCGCAGCCGGCGTTCAGCGCGGCAATCGCCGCTTCGGTATGGCTCACCGACACGCCGTCGATCAGGCGGGCGCCGGCCATGCTCAGGTCGTCGCTGAAGATGGCGCCGCCAAAGCCAAGCTGGCCGCGCAGGATGAAGTTCAGCCACTTGCTGGAAAAACCGGCCGGCCGGGCATCGACCTTGGGGTACACCACATGCGCCGGCATGACGCTGGACAGCGTGGTGTTGAGCCAGGCGTAAGGCGCGGCATCGTCCGCCAAAATAGCCTTGAGGGTGCGCGTGTCCACCGGAATTTCGGTGTGCGAATCGGCCTTGACAAAGCCATGCCCGGGAAAGTGCTTGCCGCAGTTGGCCATGCCGCTTTGCAGCAGGCCGTGCATCAGGCTTTTGGCCAGCAGGCTGACGACGCGCGGGTCGCGGCCGAAAGCGCGGTCGCCGATGACGTCGCTTTCGCCGTGGTGCAGGTCCAGCACCGGCGTGAAGCTGAAATCGACGCCACAGGCGCGCAGCTCGGCACCCAGCACAAAGCCGCAGGCCGTTGCCGCGTTGGTGGCCGCCAGCTGGTCCTTCAGCCATTGCTCGCCAAGCGCGCTCATCGGCGGCAGATGGGTCAGCCCATCGGTGCGAAAGCGCTGCACCCGGCCGCCTTCATGGTCGACACAGATCAAGAGGTCATCCCGGATGGCCTTGATCTCGGCGCACAGCCTGCCAAGCTGCTGGCGGTCTTTCCAGTTCCGGGCAAACAAGATGATGCCGCCGGTCAGCGGATGCCTGAGGCGGCGGCGGTCGGCCTTGGCCAGGCTGAGGCCGGCGATGTCGATGATCAGGGGGGCGTGCTGGGTCATGGGAATCATTTCAGGATTGCTATTGATTGCATAGCATGTCGCGAGGGCGCTGCTTGCGCAGGGACTATATTTTCTCTACAACGCAAAAACTGGCGGCATAGTCGGTTTCGTCGGTCACGGTGATGTGGGCAGTCAGTTGCCGCGCCGCAAACCAGTCCTTGAGCGCGCCATGCAGCACGATCTCGGGCTTGCCGCTGGGTGCCTTGGCAATTTCACACTGGCGCCAGGTCATGGGCAGACGCATCCCCAGGCCTATAGCCTTGCTGAAGGCTTCCTTGGCGCAAAAGCGGCTGGCCAGGTAGCTGACGCCCCTATCGGGCCAGCGAGCGCTGCGCTCGGTCCAGGTGGCCAGTTCGCCGTCGCTGAGAATTCGGTGGGCAAAGCGCTCGCCATGGCGCTCCAGGCTGGCGCGAATCCGGCGGATGTCGCAGATGTCGGTGCCGATGCCGTAGATCATCCGGCCACTGCGGAGGGCGCAAAAGCCTCCTGGATGCAGCGCAGGTAGTCCTTGACTGCCCCGTCATAGCCCCGCTCCAGCGCGTCGGCGATCAGCGCATGGCCAATCGACACCTCCTGCACGCCGGGAACGGCGCGCAGAAATTCCACCAGATTTTCGCGGTTCAGGTCATGGCCGGCATTGACTCCCAGATTGATAGCAGCTGCAGCATGCGCTGCCTGCACAAAGTGGCTTAAAGCCTTGTTTTTCTCCGTGCCGGACCAGGCGCTGGCATAGCTTTCGGTGTACAGCTCGACGCGGTCAGCGCCGACCGCTTTGGCGCCCGCCATTGCCTCGGCCACCGGGTCCATGAACAGGCTCACGCGCACGCCGCGCGCATGGGCGTATTCGATATGCGGCCGAAGAAGTTCGGCATCGCGCGGAAAACTCCAGCCATGGTCGCTGGTGAACTGGTCTTCGCTGTCGGGGACAAAGGTGCACTGGTGCAGCGGCAGGCCCCGGGCCGACAGGTCGCGCACGAAATGCATCAGGTTGTGCAGCGGATTGCCTTCGATGTTGAACTCGCACTGCGGCCAGTCTTTCATCAGGGCGGCAATCTCGTAGACATCGTCGGCGCGGATATGCCGCTCGTCCGGCCGGGGATGCACGGTGATGCCC
>JACMQR010000182.1 GCA_014376885.1 Polaromonas sp. | reverse complement strand
TGACCGCGATGATCTGCCACTGGTTGACCAGGTCGGTGTAGCGGCGCAGCGGCGAGGTGCACCAGGCATAGCTCTTCACGCCCAGGCCGGCATGCGGCAGCGACTTGGTGCCCATGCGCACCTTCACGCCCGGCGCCATGCTGGCCTGGCTGCGGTAGATGCCCGGCACGCCATGCTCGGCGAGCCACTGGCCCCAGGTGCTGTTGGCCAGGATCATCGCCTCGGCGACGATCAGGTCGAGCGGCGCGCCGCGCTGCCGGGTCGTGATGGTGACCGTCTCATCGCCCTGCGGCTCGCCGCCCGCAGGGTTGTCCAGCTTGAAGTTGTAGTCGGGCCGGTTGAAGTTTTCAGGCTTACCGCGAACGATCTCGCGCTGGCCCTTGAGGTGCCGGGCCAGGCGGTGCAAAAAGGTCATCTCCACGCCCCAGGGCACCTCGGCGGGTGCAGTGACTTGCGCGGCTTCAAAGAACGCTTCGGTGAAAAGCTTGTCCAGCGCATCGTGGCGCAGGTTGCTGGCAATCGGCACCTGCTCCAGCCGGGTGCTGCTCCCGGTGATGTCCAGCGTCGCCTCGTCCATCGTCAGGTACAGCGACAGGGCCGGGCAGTTGCGGCCCTCCTGCAGCGTGTAGGCCTGCACCACCTCGTCGGGCAGCATGGTCAGCTTGTAGCCGGGCATGTACACGGTGGACAGGCGCGCGCGGCCGACGGCGTCGATCGCGCTGCCCGGCAGCACGGCCAGGCCGGGCGCGGCAATGTGGATGCCCAGTGTGACGGTGCCACTGCCCAGCCCTTGGACTGACAGCGCATCGTCTATTTCGGTGGTGCTGGAATCATCAATCGAGAAGGCGCGGACATCGGCCAAGGGCAACTCGTTCTTCACGGGCGGCGCCTGCAGTTCGGCAAAGCGCGTGCCTTTGGGGAAGTTGTCAAACAAAAAGCGCTTCCAGTGGAACTGGTAGGCCGATGCGATGGCGCCGGCACGCTGCAGCAAATCGAGCGGCGCGGTGTGCGTGGCGCGCGACGCATCGACCACCGCCTTGTACTCGGCGCTGTTCTTGTCGGGCTTGAACAAAATCTTGTAGAGCTGCTCGCGAATCGGCGCCGGGCACTGGCCGCGCCCGAGCTCGTCGGCCCAGGCAGCGATCTGCGCCGTGACCTGCTTTTTCTTCTCGATGGCGGCCAGCGCCTGCTGCAGGATTTCGGGTGGCGCTTTTTTAAAGCGGCCCTTGCCGGCGCGGCGGAAGTAATGCGGCGCGTCGTACAGGCGAAACAGTGCGGCGGCCTGCTGCTCGGCGGATGCGGGTTTGGTCGCGTCGGCGCTGAAGTAGTCGCGCGCCAGGTCGGCAAAGCCGAATTCGTCGTCGCTGGCAAATTCCCAGGCCAGGTCCAGGTCGATCTCAATCATCAGGCGCTGGCCGGCGGCGATGAACCCGGCGGGCGCGGGTTTGTCGAATTTCAGCAGCGCATTGGCCGACTTGACCTTGACGCGCTTGCCCGAATCGAGCTCGACCTGCAGCGAGCTGTCCGCTTCCGACAAAATCCGGCCGGCCAGGAACTTGCCGGTTTCTTCAAACAATACGAACACAACGAAATCCTTTGGCCTGGCGGTGATACGGGGAGGGGGCGGCCCTTGCGAGGCGTGCGGCTAGTGTAGTCAAGCGGCGCCAGGCCTGAGACAAGCCGGCGCGGGTTCAGGCCAGCTTCAGGAAATCCAGGACGAGCGGCAGGTGCGCGTCAAAGTCGCTCAGCGCGTGGTCGCCGCCTTCGAGCAGGTGCAACTGCGCGCCCGCATAGCGCGCCGCCATCTCGCGCCAGTCGAGCACCTCGTCGCCTTTGGCAATGATGGCCAGGATGTCTTGCGGCCGGTTCAGAGGGCCGGCCTGCAGGGCGCGCAGTTCGTCGACAAACCGGGCTTCAAAGAAAAAATGGTCGTCTGGGTTGTGCCAGCAGGCCTGCTCGCCGATGTGCCGGGCCAGGCTTAGCGCCGGGTCGACCGCCGGGTTGAGCAGCACCGCCTTGCAGCCCCGGCGCTGGGCCACTGCCGTGGCATAAAAGCCGCCCAGCGACGACCCCACGACCGCCATGGTGCCGGCCGGCCAGCGGGCCACCCCGGCGTCAATCAGTTCCATGGCGGCCTTTGGCGACGGCGGCAGCTGCGGGCACCACCAGGCGACGGCCGGATGGCAGGCGGCGACCCGCGCGGCCATCGTCTGGGCCTTGGCCGACTGCGGCGACGAGCGAAATCCGTGCAGGTAAAGCAGGTGGGTGGTGGGCATGGCGCGATGGTAAGCGGAGCGTTTGATCTGCAGCACGGCGGGCAGCCTGAAAATGGCCAGTTATTTAGAAAAACTGGCACATCTGCAGTATCCATGAGCATAGTTTGCTATGGATTTGTTTGTTTTCTTGGCAAAGGGCCGCCGGCCGCGCTGCGCTTTTGGAGCAGGGTGCCGCCAACCCCCCCCGCCCACGCCCTGCCATCCCGGTGGTCGATAATCCGCAGCATGTCTGCCGTTTTCAACCAGCCGTCCCTTTACAAGCGGTCTTTGCCCCTGGTGCAGGGCTTTGACGGGCTGCTGGCCTTTGCCGTTTTCCTGCTGGCCTGCGCCGGCCTGCTCATCATGTATTCGTCGGGTTACGACCACGGCACGCGCTTTGCCGACCATGGGCGCAACATGGCGATTGCCGGCACCATCATGTTTGTCGTCGCCCAGGTGCCGCCGCAGCGACTGATGCTGTTTGCCGTGCCGCTGTATGTCGCCGGCGTGGCCCTGCTGGTGGCCGTGCTGGTGTTTGGCATCACCAAAAAAGGCGCCCGGCGCTGGTTGAACGTGGGCATCGTCATTCAGCCCAGTGAAATCCTGAAGATCGCCATGCCGCTGATGCTCGCCTGGTGGTTCCAAAAACGCGAGGGCCAGTTGCGGCCGTTCGATTTCATCGCCGGCCTGGTGCTGCTGGCCGTGCCGGTGGGCTTGATCATGAAGCAGCCCGACCTGGGAACCGCCTTGCTGGTGATGGCCGCCGGCCTGGCGGTGATTTTTTTTGCCGGCCTGAGCTGGAAGCTGATCCTGCCGCCGGTGCTGCTGGCGGTGGCCGGCACCTTCCTGATTGTCTGGTTCGAGCCGCAGCTGTGCGCCGACGGCATGCGCTGGCCGGTGCTGCACGACTACCAGCAGCAGCGCATCTGCACGCTGCTCGACCCGACGCGCGACCCGCTGGGCAAGGGCTTTCACATCATCCAGGGCATGATCGCGATCGGCTCGGGCGGCCTGTTTGGCAAGGGCTTCATGGCCGGCACCCAGACGCACCTGGAGTTCATTCCCGAGCGCACCACCGACTTCATC
>JACMQR010000181.1 GCA_014376885.1 Polaromonas sp. | reverse complement strand
TCATGAAAGGCCCGGGCTATGTGGCCGACGGCTACTGGCTGCCGCACAGCGACCAGCCACGCGCTGCGCTCGAAACTGCCGCAGAAGCATTGGCCCGCCGCTTGCCAAAAACCTGAAGCTGCGCTGCAGGGCGAAACTCCCCAAATTCCCGATTCCCGAACCCTGCGGAAAAACTTTGGCAAAGGTGTTTCCAGGGTCCGCCTGGGTTGCGCTACTGGAATTTCTTCGCGCTGCCAACGCCCTGCCTGCCATCTGCGGCTGGCTGGCCGGTTCGTTTGAAACGCTGGCGTTAATCCAAGCGTTAATCCAAGCGTTAATCCGGGTGTCAATCTGGCCGCGCCGCAGCCGGCCGGGTTGAATGAATGGCCTGCCACCTCAGTTTCGCCCGCCTGGTCAATTTCCGGGCACCGCCCGGCAGGTCAATGGGCACGCGGCTTCCCGGGCTTGTGAACACTGTTATCCACAGCTTGGCCCACAGAAAGGGCGGACAAGCTGGCGGGCCCGACAACCGGCGAAAAATCATCACAAAAAAACTTTGATTAGGTAAAAGTGCCCAGGGTGCATGTGCTGCGGGCACTTCTAGCTATAAAAAAAGATGTCTGTCGCGCCGCCGTGCGCCGCGTGCCCGGCGGCGCCGCAAACCCCTTTGGCTTGGCAAGGCGACAATCGGCCACTTCATGAAAACCATTCTTCCCCTGCAACTCCTCGTCGCGCCGCGCCTGGACGACCCGCAGCCGCTGGTCATCTACCACGGCCGCAAATGCCCGGACGGCTTTGCCGCCGCCCTGGCCGCCTGGCTGTTTTATTCTGGCTCGGCAGAGTTCTTGCCCCTTGACCACGGCGATATCAAGTCGGTCGATGACCTGCCGGCGCTCGCCGGCCGCGCCGTCTACATCCTTGACTTCTCGTTTTCGGCCGACATCCTGCGCGCCATCGACGAACGCGCCGCCAAACTGGTCATGCTCGACCACCACAAGAGCGCGGCTGAAAAGCTGACCGGCTTTGCCTGCCGCTGCGGCGTGGTGCACTTTGACATGAGCAAGTCCGGCGCGCGCCTGGCCTGGGAGTTCTTCCAGCCTGCCGCGCCGGTGCCGGCGCTGGTCAGGTTTGTCGAAGACCGCGACATCTGGACCTGGCAATACCCCGAGAGCCCGGGCTTTCTAGCGGCGCTTGACATGGAGCCGCTTGACTTTGCGCGCTGGGCGCAAATTGCCGCTTTCGATCCTGCCGAACAGCTCGACTTCATGGCGCGCGGCGCGGCCATGGACGAAAAATTCAAAAAGCTTGCTGCCGACCTTGCCGAAGGCGCGCAGCCGGTGCTGTTCAACGGCCAGGCCGGGCTGATGCTCAACGCGCCCGGCGTGTTCCACAGCCTGGTGGGCAATATGCTGTCCGAAAAAAGCGGCAGCTTTGCGCTGATGTGGCATGTGGGAAAAAGCGGCGGTGTGAAGGTCGGCCTGCGTTCGCAGCCGGGCTTTGACTGCATTGCGCTGGCCGAGAGCATGGGCGGCGGCGGCCATGCGCAGGCCTGCGGCTTCAAGATGGGCGTCGAGCGCCTGCCCGAGTTGCTGGGCGGCGTGTTTGTCGCGGCCGGCGTTCCTTTGGCATCCCCGGACCTTCCCGCGGTTCAGGCCGGCAGCGTGTCGCCCCAGTAGTGAAAGGTGAACGGACGCGGGCCAGGCAGGTAGCGGGTATGCAGCGCTGCCAGGGTGAAACCGGCTTCCTGCAGCAATGCCGGAATGTCCCGCCCCAGGTGGCAGCCGCCGGCCAACTTGCCCCACAGCGGCTGCAGCCGGTCCTGCCAGCGCCGAACCGAGGCATCCGGCGCGCGGCCGTGCTCGCAAAACAGCAGCTGGCCACCGGGCGCGAGCACCCGGCGCATTTCGCGCAGCGCGGCCAGCGGATCGGCAATCGTGCACAGCGTGTAGGTGATCAGCACCGTGTCGAAGCTGGCGTCCGGCCGCGGAATCTGCTCGGCTGACAGGCCGACCAGCTCGACGTCCAGCCCGGCCTGTGCAATGCGCTCGCGTGCCCGTGGATGCAGTTGCAACGCCGGGTCCAGCCCGGTGATACGGCCTACGCGTGTCCGGTCGTACCAAGGCATGTTCAGGCCGGTTCCAATGCCGACCTCCAGCACCCGGCCGCGTGCCAGCGGCACGACCAGCTGGCGCTGGCGGCTCACCATCGGCAGGCCGCAGGCAAAGTCCAGCACCGGCGGCAGGATATATTGGTCGTACCAGGAAGCGGTCATGGGCAATTAT
>JACMQR010000025.1 GCA_014376885.1 Polaromonas sp. | reverse complement strand
TGGCTGGAAAACTACACCTTTCCGCATGAAAAACGCTTTGGGGTGCTTGACTACAGTGCGCAGGCAGCTACTTTTTTTATAGCAGAGCTGCTGCGCAACGGGGTCACCACGGCGCTGGCCTTTGCCACCTCGCATCCCGAGTCGGTCGACGCCCTGTTTGTCGAGGCGCAACGGCGCCAGCTGCGCCTGATTGCCGGCAAGATGCTGATGGACCAGAACGCGCCCGATGGCGTGCGCGACGCAACCGCGCAAAGCCTGGCCGACACCGAGTTGCTGATCCGGCGCTGGCACGGTGTTGACCGGCTGGGTTATGCCATCACGCCGCGCTTTGTGCCCAGCTGCAGCCCAGCGCAGCTGCGCGGCGCCGGCGAGCTGGCGGCCCGTTACCCGGAGGTGTGGATTCAGTCGCATGTGGCCGAAAACAAGGACGAGATCGCCTGGGTCAGCAGCCTGTTCCCCAAAGCCCGCAGCTACCTGGCCGTGTATGAGCAGTTCGGGCTGCTGCGGCCGCGCGCCATCTATGCCCACTGCATCCACTTTGACGACGAAGACCGCGCCCTGATGCGCCGCACCGGTGCGGCCGCTGCCGTCAGCCCGACCAGCAACCTGTTCCTGGGCAGCGGATTTTTTGACTACGAAGGCGCGGACCGCGCGGGTTTTGCTTACGGCCTGGCCAGCGACGTCGGCGGCGGCACCTCGTTCAGTCCGTTTCACACCATGCTGGCCGCCTACTATGTCGGCCGGGAAGGGCAGACCAAGCCCGGCGTGTCCCTGGGACCGCAGCACCTGTGGTGGCAGCACACCGCCGGCGCGGCCGCGGCGCTGGGCTTGAGCGGCACGGCAGGCAACCTGCTGCCGGGCTGCGAGGCCGACTTTGTCGTGCTCAACCCTCAGGCAACGCCCTTGCTGGCGCGCCGGACCGGGCAGGCCGCAAGCCTGGACGAGCTGCTGTTTTCAATGATCGTGCTGGGCGACGACCGGCTGGTCGAGAAAACCGTGATTTCGCAGGCCGGTTGAACCGGCGGCCCGGAAAAAAACAACAGGCTGCCGCGCCAGCTCAGGCGTCTGCCGCCTTGATGACGGTGCCCGATGCGATCAGCTCGTCGATCCGGGCCAGCACCAGCAGCCCGGTGACGGAAGACGCGTCAAATTCGGGCCATTCGATCTTGCCCATCGGGTCCAGGTCGGACAAGCTGACATGCGCCATGGCCCAGCGTCCGTAGCGCCGCTCGGAAATGCTCTCGCAGTGGATCATTTCCACATTCTTGTGCCGCCGGTCTGCCGCAATGCGCTGGTACAGGCTGGTGACGGTGTCGCGGTCGCCTTCGAGAACCTGCAAAAATACCCCTTGCCCCTGGCACAGCACGCCGGTGATGCCATGCCTGGCATTCCAGGCCTGGGCTGTTTTCAGAATCGAGCCGGTGACCGTGGTGGTTTGCGGGCCGTCGGCGGTGCTGACATAAAACACTCGGATAAGCATGGCTGAAACCTCGTCAAGTTTCTGGATTTTTTGCCCTGATGGCGCCAGCCAATTGTCCATCATGGCCTGCGCTGGTGCAAGGCGTCCGGCAAACGCCCGGCAGTTTTTGCCGGCTGTGGCCGCGGCGGCAGGGTACCTGCCGGCGGTCAGCTGATCCGGGCCACACGGGCCGGCATTAAAAACCCCGGGAATGTATTTTTGGCTCATAATTGCTGCACTGCAACATTTTTACAAGGCATCCCATGTTTAGCTCCACCTCTTTCGAATCCATCGCAAAAACCATGAAGGAAAGCGCGGGAAAGTTCAACCCGGCCGCTGCCGGGGAAGCTTTCAAGCCGGCGCTGAACAACCTGAAGGCCTGGGGCGCGCTGGCGCAGCAGCAGGCCCAGGCAGCGCAAGCGGCCATGACCCAAAACCTGGAGTCGTTCAAAAGCATCACCGAGCCGCAAGCCGCCTTTGACGCCATGAAGGCTTCGGCTGAAAACGGCCTGGCCATCGCCACCAAAAATCTTCAGGACGTCACTGCCCTGGGTGTGGCCCAGTTCCATTCCACCCTGGACGCCCTGGAAAAGGCCCATCCCGCGCCAGAGGCATTCGCCGCGGTTGGCAAAGGCCTGAAAACTGCCGTTTCCAGCATTGAACAAGCCCTGGAATCGGCGGTCAAGCAGGGTGCTTCGGTGGTGTCGGGCGTGGCCAAAAAAGCCCGCGGCGGCTAAGCAGGCCAGCGCCTGGGTGGGCGGCCAAGCGGGGCCCCGGCACCCGCCAGAGCCCCGCTTGGCCCCTGCATGGAGCAGGCCCGCCTGCGGCGGGCCTGCTTACAATGCGCATCACTGGAGACCGACGACGATGAGCATCAAGAGCGACAAATGGATCCGCCATATGGCCGAAACCACCGGCATGATCGAGCCTTTTGAGCCCCGGCAGGTGCGCGAGCAGGACGGCCGCAAGATCATCAGCTACGGCACCTCCAGCTATGGCTACGACATTCGCTGCGCGCCGGAATTCAAGGTTTTCACCAAC
>JACMQR010000180.1 GCA_014376885.1 Polaromonas sp. | reverse complement strand
TGGGCGAGTGATTTTTTGGCGTTTTTGGCTGTTTGCGCTTGTCCCGCTTGCCTGGGCAGCTATTGAATTCGTAGCTGGGTTGGCTCCGCTTGGGTTTGCTGGCCGGGGGTTGCCCGGCGGCACCTTCCTTGTTCTTTGCTTCGCCAAAGAAAAGTAAGAAAAAGAAAGGCGACCCGGCTGTCTGGGTCCCTGCGCTTCGCTTCGGGCAACCTGTGCTGGCCGAAGAAAGCGGGGGTCGAGCTCGAACTCGCTTCACTTTGTTTCGCTCAGACAATCGCTCGCCCTGATCCCGCTTTCCTCGGCCAGCACAGGCCCAGCCAGAACGGGGTGGGGAAGGAAGCCGGATTCGTATCCGCATCCGGACCCGATTTACTTTTCCCACCCCTTCTGTCTGCGCTGAGGAGCGCAAGGCCAGCCGGATCAGGGCCGCGCGCTGTTTGAGCCGCAGGCGAGTTTGCGCGGACCCCCGCTTTTGCCGCTCATCACAGGTTGCCCGTAGCGAAGCGCAGGGACCCAGGCAGCCGGGTCGCCTTTCTTTTGCTTACTTTTCTTTGGCGAAGCAAAGAAAAGTGAGTTGCCGCCGGGCAACCCCCGGCCAGCAAAACCAAGCAGTGCTAACAAAAGCTGGTTACAAAACAAAGCCAATGACAGGAACAAAAGCATGAACCTGTCCGGCCCCTTCATCAACCGTCCCATCGCCACCGTCCTGCTGACCGCCGGCATCGCCCTGGCCGGCATCGGCGCTTTCTTCGCCCTGCCGGTCTCCCCCCTGCCGCAGGTCGATTTCCCGGTGATCTCGGTCAGCGCCACCCTGCCCGGCGCCAGCCCCGACACCATGGCCAGCAGCGTTGCCACGCCGCTGGAGCGCAGGCTTGGCGTGATCGCCGGCGTCAATGAGATCACGTCGAGCAGCGGCACCGGCTCGACCCGCGTCACCCTGCAGTTCGAACTGAACCGCAAGATCGATGCCGCGGCCCGGGAGGTGCAGGCCGCCATCAACGCGTCCCGCGCCGACCTGCCGGCCACGCTGCGCAGCAACCCGACCTACCGCAAGGCCAACCCGGCCTCGTCGCCGGTCATCATCCTGGCGCTGACCTCGAAAACCCGCTCGCCGGGGCAGATCTACGACGAGGTGTCCAGCCTGGTGCAGCAAAAAATCGCCCAGGTTACCGGCGTTGGCGATGTCGAGCTGGGCGGCGGCTCATTGCCCGCCGTGCGCGTCGAGCTGCTGCCGTTTGCCCTCAACCGCTATGGGGTCAGCATGGAGGATGTGCGCGCCGCCCTGCAGGCCGCCACTGCCAACCGGCCCCGCGGCGCCATCGAAGGCAATGGCCAGCGCCTGCAGATCTACGCCACCGGCGGCACCGCGACCGGCGGCCTGCGGGCGGCCGACTACCAGGGGCTGGTCATCGCCTGGCGCAACAACGCCGCCATCCGGCTGAGCGATGTGGCGGAGGTCAGCAACGGCGTGGAAAACTCCAACACCCTGGGCCTGTTCAACGGCGCGCCGGCGGTGATCGTGCTGATCCGGCGCCAGCCCGATGCCAACGTGATTGCCACCGTCGACGGCGTGCGCGCCTTGATTCCCGAATTGCAGGCGCAGCTGCCGCCCGATGTGGCGTTGCAGGTGGCGTCGGACAGTACCAATTCCATCCGCTCGTCGCTGCGCGAGATCGAGGTCACGCTCCTGATCTCGATGGCGCTGGTGGTGCTGGTGGTCAGCGCGTTCCTGCGCAGCCTGCGCGCCACGGTCATCCCGGCCGTGGCGACCGTGGTGTCGCTGCTCGGCACCTTCGGCGTGATGCACCTGCTGGGTTTTAGCCTGAACAACCTGAGCCTGATGGCGCTCACCGTGGCCACCGGCTTCGTGGTCGATGACGCCATCGTCGTGCTGGAAAACACCAGCCGGCATATCGAAGCCGGCATGGACCGCTTCAAGGCGGCGCTGCTGGGCGCGCGCGAGGTCGGTTTCACCGTGCTGTCGATCAGCCTGTCGCTGGTGGCGGTGTTCATCCCGCTGCTGTTCATGGGCGGGCAGACCGGCCGGCTGTTTCGCGAATTCGCGGTCACGCTGTCGGCGGCGGTGATGATCTCGCTGGTGATCTCGCTGACCACCACGCCGATGATGTGCGCCTGGCTGCTCAAGCCGCCGGCCGCCAGCCGGCCGCCGGGGCGCCTGTCGCGGTGGTTTGAAAACGGCTTCAAGCGCCTGCTGCGCAGCTATGAAATAGCGCTCGACTGGGCCCTGGGCAGCAAGCTGCTGGTCATGCTTATCTTGCTGGCCGTCATCGGCCTGAACGTGTACCTGTACATTGCCGCGCCGAAGGGATTTTTTCCGCAGCAGGACACCGGCCAGATCAACGGCTTTTTGCGCGCCGACCGGAGCATTTCCTTTCAGGCGCTGCAGGACAAGCTCAAGGAGCTGGTGCAGATCATCCGCGCCGACCCGGCGGTCGACACCGTGGTCGGCTTTACCGGCGGCTCGCGGGCCGGCGGCGGCTTCATGTTCATCAACCTCAAGCCGGTTGCGGAGCGGTCCGAATCGGGCCAGGCGGTGATTGCGCGGCTGCGTCCGCAGCTTGCCCGGGTCAGCGGCGTGAGCCTGTTTTTGAATCCCGTACAGGACCTGCGCGGCGGCGGGCGCTCGAGCAGTTCGACCTATCAGTACACGCTAAAGAGCGACAATGCCGCCGACCTGAAGAAGTGGGCCACCCGGCTGGCCGACCAGATGAAGGGCTCGGCTGCCTTGCTGGATGTGGACACCGACCAGGAAGAAAACGGCGTGGAAGCCATGGTGACGGTGGACAAGGACAGCGCGGCCCGGCTGGGCGTGAGCTCGCGCGATGTGGACAATGCGCTGTACAACGCCTTCGGCCAGCGCCAGGTGGCCACGATCTACGGCGAGCTGAACCAGTACAAGGTCATCATGCAGCTGGCGCCGCGCTTTATCGGCAGCACCGAGGCGCTCAAGGACATCTACGTGCCGGCAAAAAATGCGGTCGCTGCCAACGGCACCATTGCGGCGGCGGCGGCCGTTGCCAATCCGGGGCTGCGCGACCCCTCGGCCGGCCAGGCGCTGAGCGCATCGAGCACCCTCATGGTGCCGCTGTCGGCCATTGCCAGCTTTTCCGAGAACTCGGCCGCCTCCTCGGTCAACCACGAGGATGGCGAACTCTCGACCACCATTTCCTACAACCTGGCCGCCGGCGGCAACCTGGGCGATGCCGAAGCGGCCATCGGACAGGCCGAAGCGGCCATCGGCCTGCCGAGCAATGTGCGCGGCAGCTCTTCCGGCACCGCGCTCAGCGCCCAGCAGTCCCAGGGCGAGCAGCCCCTCCTGATCCTGGCGGCGCTGGTGGTGATCTACATCGTGCTGGGCATTCTGTACGAAAGCCTGATCCATCCGCTGACGGTGATTTCAACCCTGCCGTCGGCCGGCGTGGGCGCGCTGCTGGCGCTGCTGCTGTTCAAGATGGAGCTGTCGCTCATCGCCCTGATCGGCATTTTTCTGCTCATCGGCATCGTCAAGAAAAACGCCATCTTGATCATCGACTTTGCGCTGGACGCCGAACGGGCGCGCGGCCTGAGTGCTTCGGAAGCGGTGCGCGAGGCTTGCCTGCTGCGCTTTCGGCCGATCCTGATGACCACCCTGGCCGCCATTTTGGGCGCGCTGCCGCTGGCCATCGGCTTTGGCGAGGGGGCCGAGTTGCGCCGCCCGCTGGGCGTCACCATCATCGGCGGGCTGATCGCCAGCCAGCTCCTGACGCTGCTCACCACGCCGGTGGTGTATGTGCTGCTTGACAGGCTGCGCCGCCGCAACCCGTCAGAGCGCCATCTGAGCCGCGCCGCCCAGAACCCGCCTGGCGGGTCGCCCGCAGACCGGCCGCTGCAACCGCAATAAGGCACGCCATGCAACCCCAAAAAAACCTTTGTTTCCGCCATCGACCGTCTGTTGCAGCGGCACTTCTGGCGCTGCTGCTGGGCGGCTGCGCGGTTGGACCCGACTACCAGCGCCCCGGCATGCGGGAGGTCAGCACCTTCAAGGAAGCCGAAGGCTGGGTCAGCGCCGCGCCGGCCGACATGCTAGACCGCGGCCCCTGGTGGCAGCTGTTTGACGACCCGGTGCTCACCGGACTGGCAGCGCGGGTGAACATTTCGAACCAGAATGTCGCCGCCGCCGTGGCGGCCTATGCGCAGGCGCGCGCTGCGGTGCGCGAGCAGCAGGCCGGTCTGTTTCCCGCGGTCACGCTCAACAGCGGCGCCAACCGCTCGCACAGCAGCAGCACCAGCGCTGCCGGCAGCAGCGGGCGCACGGGCAACAATTACCAGGCGAGCATTGGCAGCAGCTGGGAGCCCGATGTCTGGGGCCGCCTGGGCCGCGCGGTGGAGAGCAGCACGGCCAGCGCCCAGGCCAGCGAAGCCGACCTGGCCTCGGCCCGGCTGTCGGCGCAGGGCGAGCTGGCCGTCAACTACCTGACGCTGCGCCAGCTCGATGCCCAGAAAACATTGCTTGACGCCACACTGGCCGGCTTTCAGCGCACACTGGACATCACGCAAAACCGCTACGCCGCCGGCATTGCCGCCAAAACCGATGTGCTGCAGGCGCAAACCCAGCTGGCCAACTCGCAGGCCGACAGCGCGGGGCTGACGCGCCAGCGCGCCCAGCTCGAGCACGCCATCGCGGTGCTGGTGGGCGAGGCACCGGCACATTTTTCCCTGGCGCCGGCCGCCTGGAAACCGTCTGTGCCGGACGTGCCGCTGGGGATTGCCTCGGAGCTGCTCCAGCGCCGCCCCGACATCGCCGCCGCCGAGCGCGGCGTCGCCGTCGCCAATGAACAAATTGGCATCGCCCGAAGCGCTTACTACCCCAGTTTTTCGCTGGGCGCGTCCTATGGCCTGGGCGCCAGCCGCGTGGCCGACCTGTTCAGCGCCCCGAGCAGCGTCTGGTCGCTTGGCCTGTCGGCCGCGCAAAGCCTGTTCAACGCCGGCGCCACGGCTGCCCGCGTGGAGGGCCGCCAAGCGGCCCACGCCCAGGCTGTGGCCCGCTACCGGAAAACGGTTCTCACGGCTTTTCAAGGCGTCGAAGACCAGCTCGCAGCCACCCGGACGCTGCTCGTCCAGCAGGGCTTGCGTCGCCAGGCCTCCGAGGCCGCTGACCAGGTCGAGCAGCAGGTCCTCAACCGCTACCGCAGCGGCCAGGTCGGCTACACCGAAGTGGTCACTGCCCAGGCGACGGCGCTCAATGCCCGGCGCGCACTGGTGCAGACGCTGGCCGACCGGCAGACCACGGCAGTCGCTCTGATCCAGTCACTGGGCGGCGGCTGGCAAGCCAGCCCATAAGCGGCGGCAGTCGTCCATTAATTTCAATTTGATAGCGGACAATACCCGCCCGCATTGCATACCCGGCAGTTTAGACTTGAATTTAGAACCCGGGCCGCGTCAGCGCCGCACCGTGTCGGCCACCCGCTCGGCGCAGGCCCTGGCCTGGTCGGCATCGCGCGCCTCGACCATCACCCGCAGCAGCGGCTCGGTGCCGCTGGCGCGAATCAGGATGCGGCCGGTGTCGCCCAGCTCGGTTGCCACCGCCTCGGTCTGGGCTGCCAGCTGCGCGCAGTCCTTCCAGTTCTGGCCGGGCTGCAGACGCACATTGATCAAGGTCTGGGGAAACAGCACCACCTCGGACAGCAGCTGCGCCAGCGACTGGCCGCTGCGCACACAGGCCTGCAACACCTGCAGGGCGCTGATCAGGCCGTCGCCGGTGGTGTGCTTGTCCAGGGCCAACAGATGGCCCGAGCCTTCGCCGCCGAGCAGCCAGCCACGTTTGTCGAGCTCTTCCAGCACATAGCGGTCACCCACCCGGGCGCGCACAAATTCCACGCCGCGCGCCTTCAGGGCGACTTCGACCGCCATGTTGGTCATCAAGGTGCCCACGGTTCCGGGCACCCGTTCGCCCCGCGCCAGCCGCTCGCTGACCATCAGGAACAGCACCTCGTCGCCATTGAACAGGCGGCCATCGGCGTCCACCATCTGCAAGCGGTCGGCGTCACCGTCCAGGGCGATGCCATAGTGGGCCTGGTGCGCCCGGACCGCCGCGACCAGCGCCTGCGGATGGGTCGCGCCAAATCCGGCATTGATGTTCAGACCGTCCGGCGCGCAGCCAATCGCGATCACCTCGGCGCCAAGCTCGTGAAACACCTTGGGCGCTATGTGGTAAGCCGCACCATGCGCGCCGTCGACGACGATTTTCAAACCCTTGAGGGTCAGGTCATTGGCAAAGGTGCTTTTGCAAAACTCGATGTAGCGCCCTGCGGCGTCGTCAAGCCGGCGGGCTTTTCCGAGCGATGCCGAGTCTGCCCAGACGGGCGACTCATCGAGCGCTGCCTCCACCTCGGTTTCCCAGTCGTCATTGAGCTTGGTGCCGCGCGCGCTGAAGAACTTGATGCCGTTGTCGGCAAACGGATTGTGGCTGGCGCTGATCACCACGCCCAGGCTGGCGCGCTGCGCTCGGGTCAGGTAAGCCACGCCCGGCGTCGGGAGCGGCCCGAGCAGCACCACATCCACGCCGGCCGAGTTAAAGCCTGATTCCAGCGCGCTTTCCAGCATGTAGCCGGAAATCCGGGTGTCCTTGCCGATCAGCACAGTCGGGCGCGATTCGGTTCGGCGCAAAACCCGACCCACGGCGTGGGCCAGCCGAAGTACGAAATCAGGCGTGATGGGCGGCTGGCCCACTGTTCCCCGGATGCCATCGGTGCCAAAGTATTTTCTTGTCATGCTTGTTTTTCAGGGCAGCCCGAAGCCGCCGAAGTCGTGGACCTGAACAGGTAAGAACGGATTTTAAGAGCCGTTTTTTAGTCAGCTGCTGTTTAAATACGAAGCATTGTGCGGCGTCTGGGTCAAGTTTCTTGAAGCCGGTGAATTTTTAACTGGCGGCCGCCCAGATCTTCAAGGCTTGAACAGTTTCCCGAACATCATGGACACGCACGATGCGCGCGCCGCGCTCGACAGCCAGCACGGCAGCGGCCACACTGGGCGCCATGCGTTCGTCCCTGCCAGGCAACTCGCCAGCCAGGGTGCCGCAGACCGCCGCAAGCGACGACTTGCGCGACCAGCCCGCCAGCAGCGGATAGCCAACCGCCAGGAGTTCCCGCTGGCGCGCCAGCAGCGAAAAATTCTGCGCCACGGTTTTTCCAAAACCGACACCCGGATCCAGCACGATGCGGGACTTGTCAACGCCGCAGGCCTGGAGCCGGCTGGCGGCCTGCTCCAAAAACTGAGTCACTTGCGCCACTGCATCGCCCTGCATGGGAGCCGCCTGCATGGTTTGCGGCTCCCGGTGCATGTGCATCAGGCAGACCCCGCATCGCGCGTGGGCGGCGACTGCCTGCAGGGCGCCCGGCTGGCGCAGCGCCCAGACATCGTTGATGATGTCGGCACCCAGATCGAGCACCGCCTGCATGACCTCGGGCTTGTAGGTGTCCACCGAAACTGGCACCCCCAGGGTAACCGCATGGCGAACGACCGGCAGCACGCGCGCCAGTTCGTGCGCCAACGGCACCGGCAGCGCGCCAGGGCGGGTCGACTCACCGCCAATGTCCAGCAGGCCGGCGCCCTGGGAGAGCAGCTTTTCGCAATGGGCAAGCACGCCGGACAACTCGTCCATGGACGAGTAGTAGAGCCCGCCATCCGAAAAAGAGTCAGGCGTGGCGTTGACGATGCCCATGACAATGGGCACGGACAGGTCAATCCTGAAACGCGAGGTTTGCCAGATCAAGAAAACTCCTTTAAAACCGATTGGATTGATCGGAACGGTTGCACCGGCTGCCCCAGGCGACAAATTGCGGGCAAAGAAAAACCGGGGACTGGCCCCGGTTCTTAAAAGCTCGAAAAAACTGAACTGGCGACTCAGGCGGCGCTGGGCGCCGGGTCTGCCGTCACCGCAGGGCTGCCGCCGCTTGGGCCGCTGCCACCACTGCCCACCGAGGGGTTGCGTGGTGTCCAGTCTTTCGGAGGCCGGGGCTCCTTGCCGGCCATGATGTCGTCCATTTGTTCGACGTCAATGGTTTCCCATTCCAGCAGGGCCTTGGCCATTGCATGCATCTTGTCCTTGTTGTCCTCGATCAACTTGCGGGCAATAGCGTACTGCTGGTCGATGATGCGGCGCACCTCGTTGTCCACCTTTTGCAGGGTCGACTCGCTCATATTGTTGGTCTTGGTCACCGAGCGGCCCAGGAACACTTCGCCTTCATTTTCTGCGTACACCATCGGGCCCAGCGCATCGGTCATGCCGTAGCGCGTGACCATGTCGCGGGCCAGTCCGGTGGCGCGCTCGAAGTCGTTGCTGGCGCCGGTGGTCATCTGGTTCATGAACACTTCCTCGGCAATCCGGCCGCCGAACAGCATGCTGATCTGGCTGAGCATGTAGTCGCGGTCGTAGCTGTAGCGATCCTGCGCCGGCAGGCTCATCGTCACACCCAGGGCGCGGCCGCGCGGGATGATGGTGACCTTGTGCACCGGATCGCACTTGGGCAGCATCTTGCCCAGAAGTGCGTGGCCAGACTCATGGTAGGCCGTGTTGCGGCGCTCTTCCTCGGGCATGACCATGCTCTTGCGCTCAGGACCCATGAGGATCTTGTCCTTGGCTTTCTCGAAATCCTGCATTTCCACTGTCCGGGCGCTACGCCGCGCGGCCATCAGGGCTGCCTCGTTACACAAATTAGCCAAATCAGCACCTGACATGCCGGGCGTGCCGCGGGCAATCACGCTGGGGTTCACATCTTGGCCCAGGGGAACCTTGCGCATGTGCACATTCAAAATTTGTTCACGGCCCCGAATGTCGGGCAGTGTCACATACACCTGGCGGTCAAAGCGACCGGGGCGCAGCAGGGCGGCGTCCAGAATGTCAGGACGGTTGGTGGCGGCCACCACAATCACACCGACATTGGTCTCGAAGCCGTCCATCTCGACCAACATCTGATTCAGGGTTTGCTCGCGTTCGTCGTTGCCACCGCCCACGCCGGCGCCACGCTGGCGACCCACCGCATCGATTTCATCGATAAAAATGATACATGGAGCATTTTTCTTGGCATTGTCAAACATGTCGCGAACCCGGGCGGCACCCACGCCAACGAACATTTCGACAAAGTCAGAACCGGAGATCGAGAAAAACGGCACCTTAGCTTCGCCGGCGATGCCTTTGGCGAGCAGGGTTTTGCCGGTACCCGGGGGGCCAACCAACAGGAGACCGCGGGGAATGCGACCGCCGAGTTTTTGAAACCTGGCGGGGTCTTTTAGAAAGTCCACTACTTCCTTGACTTCTTCCTTGGCTTCGTCGCAACCGGCGGCATCTGCAAAGGTCACGGTGTTGGTCGATTCGTCCAGCATGCGAGCCTTGGATTTTCCAAAGCTGAACGCACCGCCCTTGCCGCCACCCTGCATCTGGCGCATGAAGTACACCCAGACGCCGATCAACAGCAGCATCGGACCCCAACTGACCAAAAGCGTCATCAGCAGCGAGCCTTCCTCGCGGGCCTTGACGTCAAACTTCACATCGTTGGCAATCAGGTCTCCCACCAGACCGCGGTCGAGGTAGGTTGCTGTCGTGCGAATTTTTCGGTCGTCAGTGGTGGTGGCAACGATTTCGGTGCCGCCCTGACCTTCTGCGATGGTGGCCGCCTTGATGCGCTTGCCGCGAACTTCTTCGAGAAATTCGGAATAGCCAAGGTAGTTCGAACTGCCGCCGCCGCGCGTGTCAAACTGTTTGAACACGGTGAACAGCACCATGGCTATCACCAACCAGATTGCAATTTTAGAAAACCACTGATTATTCAAGGACTACTCCGTTGTATGTATCTAGACCGACTAGAGATCACATGCGTCTGATTTTAGGCGTTTCAAGTGGGCCCAATGACCCTTGGGGTTTTGCGCCCCTTTGTGTGGTACGGATTTAACCTGGAATATCAGGCCGGGCATCGTCAATCTTTTCTTTGACGATGTTTTTAAGACCCCTGCCCACCAGAAAAGTTTCGGACGATGTCGGCCGGGACGCTTTGGGCTTCATCCGCTTGACCACCTTGAAGCTGGCCTGAAACAGCCTGACCAGATCGTCATAGCCGCTGCCATGAAACAGCTTGACCACCAGAGCGCCATCCGGTTTCATGCGGGCCTGGGCGAACTCAACCGCCAATTCGACCAGATGGGCAATGCGCGCAGCATCGGCCGATTCAATGCCGGACAAGTTGGGCGCCATGTCGGAAATTACCAGGTCAACCCTGACCAGCCCCTGTCCTGATGTCAAGGCCTGCTCAAGTTTTTCAAGAACCCCGGGCTCCCGGAAATCGCCCTGGATGAACGTGACGCCTTCGATGGGCTCCATGGGCAGCAAGTCCAGCCCGATGATCCGGCCATTAAGCGCGCCGGCAGCAGCCCCGGTCGGCGACAGCTTGCGGCGCACATACTGGCTCCAGGCGCCCGGCGTGCTGCCCAGGTCGACCACGCAGTCGCCCGGCTTGATCAGCCCCAGGGTTTCGTCCATTTCCTTCAGCTTGAAAGCTGCGCGGGCGCGGTAGCCTTCCTTGCGGGCCTGCTTCACATACGGGTCGTTGATGTGGTCGTGCAGCCACGCCTTGTTGACTTTCTTGCCCTTTCCGTCACTCTTGGCCGTTGCCTTGGTGGCCGCTTTGGGCAGCAGTTTATGGTCTGACTTGGCATTTACTTTCATGCGCCTATTGTCGCCCGCCTGACTCCACCGATAATTGGTCATGGCTCACATACAACTCACCCCTGCCCAGCGCAAAGACCACCGCGCCGAAGCGCACCACCTTAATGCCGTCGTGATGATCGGCACAGGCGGCCTCACGGACAATGTAAAAAAAGAAATCGACGCCGCATTGAGCGCCCACGGCCTGATCAAGGTGCGGGTGCAGTCCGACGACCGTCCGGCCCGTGAAGAACTTTTCCGTATGCTGGCCGACGACCTGGACGCGGCGCCGATCCAGCATATCGGCAAGCTGCTGGTGTTCTGGCGGCCTGTTGCGGAAAAAGAAAAGAAAATCAGCGACGACCGCATGGCGGGCCCGCGCGACATCAAGGTGCTGAAAAACAGCTCGCGCTATGGCCAGCGGCCCGAGGTCAAGACGCTGCGCGTGCTGGGCAACCAGCGCCTGACGCCGGGCGGCAGCGTCAAGCGCTCCAAGCCCAAGCAGACCAGCATTAAAAAGCGCGCCCAGGACTAAAGCCGTGCTTTGGCCGGCCTGGCTGGTCCTGGGGACGGTCAGGCCAGAATTTTTTGGCACCACCTGCCCTTTAGATTTGCTTCTTGCGCCCACAGGTAGACCTGATGACCAATCCACTGCTTGACTTCGCCGACCTTCCCCTGTTTGACCAAATCCTGCCAGCGCATGTCGCCCCGGCCATGGACGACCTGTTGGCGAAAGCCAATGCGGCGCTGATTCAGGTCACCGCCAG
>JACMQR010000179.1 GCA_014376885.1 Polaromonas sp. | reverse complement strand
GCCAGGATTTGCAAAGTAATGTAAACCAGGTCAACAGGTCAGGGCTGGTGCTCGTTAATAGGTTGGCTGCAACGATACCGTTGTGTCAATTGATTTTAACTAAAGGCTTACCATGAACAAGTTACTCGCTTCCCTGATCGCCGGTTTGTTTGTTTCGGGCGCATTCGCTCAGGCGCCGGCAGCCTCGGTAATGCCAGCGGCCACGCCGGCTGTGGTCAAGGCAGAAGTCAAGGCTGACAAAGCAACCGCCAAGGCCGTCACCGCCGAGGCCAAGGTGGACGCCAAAGCCAACGCCAAGGTTGAGAAATCCGAAGTCAAAACTGGCGAGGTAAAAGCCAAGGCGCATGACAAGGCTGGCCAGACCCATGCCAAAGCTGACGCAAAGGTGGTCAAGGCCGCTCCGCAGGACAAGCCAGCCGCCGCCGCCAAGGCTGAAAAAGTCGATGCCCAGGCCGATGCCAAGGCCAGCACCACGATTGTCAACGCCACCGCCAAGACCGACAAGGTCAAGGTCGATGCCAAGGCCGACAAGGCCAATGCCGCGGTGGCCACAGCAGCCGTCAAGGCCGAAGGCAAGGCGGATGTGAAAGCCGCCGCCGTCAAGTAAACCGTTTTTCCAGTAAAAAAGACAGGCCTGGCCTGTCTTTTTTTTGGCCTGCGCGTTGGCCGCCCTGGCTAGTTTTCGGGCAGCAGCTTGCCCTGCACCAGCCGCAATTGCCGGCCGCAGCGCGCTGCCAGCGCCTCGTCATGCGTCACCACGACAAACGCCGTGCCATGCTCCCGGGCCAGCTTGAGCATCAGCGCGAACACACCGTCGGCGGTGGCGCGGTCCAGGTTGCCAGTGGGCTCGTCGGCCAGCACGCAGGCCGGCCGGGTCACCAGGGCCCGGGCAATTGCCACCCGCTGGCGCTCGCCGCCCGAGAGTTCTGCCGGGCGGTGGTGAATCCGCTCCTCCAGGCCGACGCTGGCCAGCATCTGGGTGGCGATGCGCGCGCATTCGGCGCGCGGCAGGCGCCGGATCCACAGCGGCATGGCGACATTGTCCAGCGCACTGAACTCGGGCAGCAAATGGTGGAACTGGTAGACAAAGCCCAGGTGCCGGTTGCGCAACTCGCCCTGCTGGGCCGGCGACAGACCCGACAGGTCCTGCCCTTTGAGCGCGACCTGGCCGCGGGTCGGCGCATCGAGCCCGCCCATCAGATGCAGCAAGGTGCTTTTGCCCGACCCGGAGGTGCCGACGATGGCCAGGGTTTCACCCCGGTGCACCTGCAGGTCCACGCCCTGCAGCACCGTCACATCGAGCCGGCCTTCGGTGAAGCGCTTGGTCAGGCCGCTGGCGCGCAGCACGACTTCGCCGGGCGGCTGGGCGGGTGCGGGGAAGCCCTCACCCCTGCCCTCTCCCAGAGGGAGAGGGAGCAAGTCGGATGTAGCCCGTGGCGCCATCCCCTCCCCACCAGCAGGGGCCGCGGAACCGCCTTCGCCGGGCCGCAGGCGCAGCGCCCCCTCGGGGGGCAGCGAACCACACGCAGTGGGGAGCGTGGGGGCATTATTCATAGCGCAGGGCCTCGGCAGGATTGACGCGGCTGGCGCGCCAGCTGGGGTAGATAGTGGCCAAGAAGGCCAGAATCAGCGAGATGACGACGATCGGCATGATGTCGCTGTACTGCGGCACACTGGGCATGCGGCTGATCAGGTAGATGTCTTTGGGCAAAAAGCTGGCGTTCAGCAGCCTTTCAAGCGCCGGCACAATCACGTCGATGTTGAAGGCCACGGCCAGTCCGAACAGCAGG
>JACMQR010000178.1 GCA_014376885.1 Polaromonas sp. | reverse complement strand
TTCCACAGGGCCGAGGCGCCGGCGATGTAGCGCTGCTGCAGCTCGAGCAGTTTGGCCGGCTCGAAACTGATGGCTGGCTGGGACGGGGCAAGGGCCTTGAAGACTGACAGATCCATCGCGGGAAAACCGGGCGCGGCCTGGCCCGGGCTCACCGACGCCATGGCCTGCTTGAAACCTTCTCCCAGGGTTTTTTGCATCTGTTGGGCCGCTTGTGTCCAGTTGGGTTCAGAATTCATGGGTGTGTCCTCGGTGATGCGATGCCCTGGCAAACGCCTGGGGCGCCGCACCAGTATCGTATGGAATGCTTCTGGAATCCTGACAAGAAAGCGTGACTGATTATGTATTTGGTGGTTATCGGCTGGATGTACGTGGTGCTCATGATGAGCGCTGCCGAAGCCTCCAGCAGCAACGGCACGGTGCTGGGTGCGCTGGTCACTTTTGTACTCTATGGCGTGGGGCCGGTGCTATTGGTGGTTTACCTGATGGGCGCACCAGCGCGCAGCAAGGCGATCAAAAAACGGGAGGCCCAGGCCCGGTCCCTGCAGGCCGCCGCTGCCGGCCAGAGTGCCGACCAGGCCAGTATTTCACCCGTCCCGCCAGATGCAGGCAGCCATGCGTCCGGTGGTTCCGAAGCCGTTGCCGGCGAGGCCGGCGTCGCGCCGGTGGGAAAAAAACCGTGAGGGATTGCCGACGGTGCACCAGGACGGACTGGCGTCGTTGCCATAGATTTGCGTGATGCCAAGGGCCTGCAGGCGCTGGCGGGCCAGGCCCGCAAGATCGGCCAGGTACTTGTCCGGACCGATCCGGACAAACAACCGCGCCGCTCCGGGCTGCCCCACCGTGAACGCAGCCTTCACTTCCGCGCCCACCTCAAAGGCTGAGGGCCCGATGCATGGCCCCAGCCACGCTATTAATTTTGTAGCTGAATAAGTCCGTCCGCATTGCGCCATCGCTCCAAATGACGCATAAATCGACTCGACAATGCCCGGCCCGCTGCCCTTCAGGCCGCCAGCCAGCCCGCGCCAGCCGGCATGGGCCGCAGCCACCACGCGGCCGTCCTGGGTTGCCAGCAGCACCGGCAGGCAGTCGGCCACCATGACGGTGCAGGACAGCTTCGGGCAGTTCGTCAGGCAGGCGTCGGCCGACTGGCCGTCAGGGCTGCCGGGCCAGAGTTGCTCGACCCGGCTGCCGTGCACCTGGTTGAGAAATGCCGGCCGGCACGTGCCCAGGGCGCGCTGCAGCGCAGCCCGGTTGGCCGCCACCGACGATGGCTGGTCGCCCACGTGGCTGCCCAGATTCAGCGCGTCAAACGGCGCGGCCGACACGCCGCCGGCCCGGGTGGTGAAAACCGCCCTGACGCCGGCGGGCGCCGGCCATTGCGGAACCAGCCAGTCGGCATGAAGAACGCCTGCCGGGTTCATGGCGGGCTGTCCGGACAGGCCGAGGGCTGGGCCCGCTGGAACGCCGGCAGCGCCATGCAGGCGTCAAAGGCGGTCCGGATGCGCGGCAGGCCGTCAACACTGACATTGAACCGCGCTGCGTTGAACAGCTGCGGCACCAGGCAGCAGTCGGCCAGTGTCGGCGTGCTGCCGTAGCAAAAATGCAATTCGTCCAGGCACTCAATGACGGCCATGGACTGCGAAAGCGTTTGCCCGTCGACGTCCAGCAGCGGCACCAGGGGATCGGCACACAAGGCGGCATACGGCTCCCGGCGGTGGTCAACCCGGGCGATATGGACGGCAACATATTCACAGTCCAGTCCCTTGAGCTCGAGCGCGCTGCGCACGCGAAACGAAGCCGACGACCGGAAGTAGTTGTAAAGCTTCATCATTCAAAGCATAAACCCAGCCGCGGTGCGGCGGCAGATACTGCGGCGTTCCGCCCGGTTTGCCGATACAGTCAAAGCCTTTTGCAAACTCTAAAAAACAATCGGAGGCTTCATGATTCTTGAGCTCGCAGACATACGCATCCACCCAGGCCAGCAGGCCGCCTTTGGCGAAGCCATCGAGCGCGCGCTGCGCACCGTCATTGCCAAGGCCGAAGGATTCTTGGGCCACCAGATTCACCAGGGCATTGAAAATCCCGAGCGCTACCTGCTGCAGATCACCTGGGCTACTTTGGAAAACCACACGATTGACTTTCGCGGGTCGGCGGCGTTTGCCCAGTGGCGGGAAATCGTCGGGCCCTTTTTCGCCGCTCCGCCGACGGTGGAGCATTTCAATCTGCTGGCCTGAACGGGTCCGTGTTCTTGCTGCCGGACGCGCAAGGCCTTCATCCCGCCAGAGCGACTGGGCACTCCCCGCGTGACCTGCGGTCGGCAGCGGGTCAGCCCAGGTTTTTCTTTCCTGCCGCCTGTTCCACGATGCCCTCATTGCAAACACTCCCCGCCTGGCGGAAAAAGCCTCCGGCTTTTTCCCTGTCCGCCATCTGCACCATGAACGCTATTTTTTTCATAGCTGCATGCACCCTTCCGATAAGCGCTTCGGCACAAAACAGCTTGAAAAAAGACGCGTCGCCAGAGGTCTGGCCGACCCGGCCGGTGCGCCTCCTGGTGGGTTTTCCAGGCGGCTCAACGCCCGACATGGCAGCCCGGACGCTGGCCGAACCGCTGGCCCGGGCGCTGGGCCAGCCCGTCATCATTGAAAACCGGGTGGGCGCCTCCGGCACGATTGCCGCCGATCTGGTGGCCAAGGCCACCGACGACCACACCCTGGCCGTGGTGATCAACGGCAGCCTGACCTCGGCCCGTCAGCTTTACCCCAGGCTGCCCTACGACCCGGTCCGCGACTTCGTGCCGATCTCGCTGCTGACCACCGCGCCGCTGATGCTGGTTGCTCCCGCCGGACTGCCCGGTGGCGCCGAATTTTTCCGGGCAGCGCGCCAGGCCGGCGGCCAGTGGAACTATGGATCGGTCGGCACTGGCTCGGTCGGGCACCTGGGCCTGGAGCTGATCAAAAGCCGCTTGCCCGGCATGACGCCGGTGCATGTTCCCTATGCCGGCAATCCGCAGGTCATTACCGCCCTGCTGGGCGGGCAGATTCAAATGGCCTTGATGCCGCCGGGCATTGCCCTGCCACACCTTCGCGCCGGCCGGCTCCAGGCCATTGGCTTGACCGGCGGGCGCAGCCTGCTGGCACCGGAGGTCCCGCCGCTGGCCGATGTCGGCGTGCCAGATGTCAACCTGGAAGTGTGGACAGCGCTGGTCGGGCCGGCGCGCCTGTCCCAGGCAGCGCAGGCGCGGCTGGCGGCGAATGTGCCGCGCATCATCCGCGACGCGGACACCCGGCAAAAACTGTTCGCCCAGGGCTGGCAGGCCGCCGGCACGTCGCCCGAGGGATTGCGCAGCAGGCTGAAAGACGAGACCGCAGCGCTGGGCGCCATCATCCAGGCGCGCGGCATCAAGATTGAGTAACCCCGCGCCTGGCGGCACGCCGCCAGGCAATGCGTTGTTTTCGACCGTCCGGCAGCTTAGGCCGGGCACCCATTTGCCAAGGAAGATCTGCCATGCGCTATGTTTTCGCCCCGCCGGCCACAGTGAGCGTACCGATTGTCGGTACCGCCGACCGCTTTGCCGTGCACCGCATCTACTGCGTCGGCCGCAATTACGAAGAGCATGCCAAAGAGATGGGCTTTACCGGCCGCGAGCCACCGTTTTTCTTCATGAAACCGGCCGACGCGATTGTCGCGGCCGAGCCGGGCCGCCCCGCCAGCCTGCCCTACCCCAGCCTGACGAAAAACCTGCACCATGAGATCGAGCTGGTCGTGGCCATTGGCACAGGCGGCAAGGACATTAAGGCGCCGGATGCGCACCGGCACATCTTTGGCTATGCCGTCGGCCTGGACATGACACGCCGCGACCTGCAGGGCGAGATGAAAAAGCAGGGTCGCCCGTGGTGCATCGGCAAGGCATTCGACCATTCGGCGCCCATCGGCCCGATCACGCCGGCTGCCCAGGCCGGCGATATAAGCCATGCAGAAATCTATCTGCAGGTCGGCGGCCTCGACCGCCAGCGCAGCCAGGTGTCCCAGCTCATCTGGACGGTGGCCGAAACCATCGAGCACCTGTCCTCGGCCTGGGAGCTGCAGCCCGGCGACCTGATCTACACCGGCACACCGGCAGGCGTCGGCGCCGTGGTGCCGGGCGACATCCTGACGGGCGGCGTGACCGGCTTGCAAACCCTGCGCATCACAATCTGCTGACGGCCTGGGCCCGTGGGCCCGGCCGGTCAGAGCCGGCCACACCACTTACGCGCAATTTTCAAGGATTTTTCGCAGGTGGTGCATACCCCGCAGGGGTTTTATGCTATGTATTTAATAGCTTATTGCCCACATGCCCCTTGAGACGGTGCGGCCCCCGTGCCAAAGCCGCTACACTCATTTTCATGTACCGCCCCTCCTTGAAACACTGCCGCGCTTGCGGCACCGCCGTGGTCTACCGCCTGCCCGACGATGGCGACACCAAAGAGCGGGCCGTCTGCCCCGCCTGCGCCACCGTGCATTACGAAAACCCGCTCAATGTCGTAGGCACCGTGCCGGTCTGGGGCGCCGATGGCGGGCAGGTGTTGCTGTGCAAACGCAACATCGAGCCGCGCCGGGGCAAGTGGACACTGCCGGCCGGCTTCATGGAAATGGGTGAAACCACCGCCGAAGGCGCTGCCCGGGAAACCGACGAGGAAGCCGGCGCCGCGTATGAAATGCAGGCTCTGTTCAGCGTGATGAACGTGGTGCGCGTCGGCCAGGTCCATTTTTACTACCGCGCCCGGCTGCTGAGCACCGACTTCAACCCCGGCCATGAAACCATGGAAGCCCGGCTGTTCTACGAATCGGAAATTCCCTGGGATGAGCTGGCCTTTCGAACCGTCAGGGAAACGCTGGAGCGCTATTTTGACGACCGGCGCAAGGGTTCGTTCGGCCTGCATGTGCTCGATGTCGATTGAGCATTGAGCCTGCGGCCCGACGGGCCGGCCAGCATGGCCTGCGGTCCATGGCAGCGCGCAGTGGCTTAAAATTTGAGCCAGTACGCCCGCCTGGGGTCTGTCAGCCTGCCGCGCAGGCCGCCCTTCATGCCTGCAACCCCAGCACCCCTTTTTGGATAAAAACCCATGTTTAAATCTGCGTCATTTTTCCGTATCGCCAGCGACTTTGTGCTGCCGCCGCTTGAAGCGCTTGAACAAGCCCTCCAGTCGGCCCAGTTCCTGCCCTGCGGCGCCACGCAGCCGGAGTCGGTCGGCTGGATGCCGCCGCGCGGCAACAAAAGCAGCGTGATGGCCGAGGCCGTCGGCGCGCAGGTTATTTTACGGCTGGGCATCGAGCGCCGGCCGGTGCCCGCTTCAGCTGTCAAGGCCGAGGTCGAGCAGCGGGTTGAAAAATACAAGCAGGAAACCGGCCGCGAACGGGCCAGCGCCAAGATCAAGAAGGAATTCCGGGAAGAAGCGGTGCAGGCCCTGCTGCCCCGCGCTTTCACCAAACGCTCGTCGACCACCGTGTGGATCGACCCGGTCCATCAGTTTTTGGTCGTCGACTCCGGTAGCCTGAGCGGCGCCGACAGGGTGGTGAGCCACCTGATCGATGCGCTGGCCGACATTCCGGGCTCCCGTGCCGGCCTGATGGCCAGGCCGGTGCAGACCGCCCTGGCCGCCGGGCCGGCCATGGCCCACTGGCTGGCCAGCCGCGAGGCCCCGGTGGGCTTCACGGTAGACCGCGACTGCGAGCTGAAGATGCCGGACGACCAGAAATCGGCTGTTCGCTATTCACGCCACACCCTGGAGATCGACGAAGTCGCCGAGCACATCGCCGCCGGCAAGGTGCCCACACAGCTGGCAATGACCTGGAACGAACGGGTCTCGTTTGTGCTGACCGACATGGCGCAGGTTAAAAAAATCAAGCTGCTCGATGTCGTGCTGGACGGCGTTCAGGAAAATGGCAAAGACGATGACGGCTTTGACGCCGACGCCGCGATTGTGACCGGCGAGCTGTCTAATTTGATTCCCGACCTGCTCGAAGCGCTGGGCGGCGAGTTGGCTATCGACGGCGCCACGCCCTTGCTAGCGGTCAGCCCGGTGCCCGCACGCCAGCTCGCTACAGCCTAGGAGCCTGGCGATTCACGGCGCGGCTGAACGACTTCAGCAGTGCCGGTGTAAGCGCTGTCTGATTGACAAAATTCAGACCGGCAGGCCATCATTGGTGGTCTGCCGGGTCGCAGCTGCCGCATTCCACCTTTGGGGGTCGCCATGAAATTTCATTTTTTCGAGCCACGCACCGAAGCCCATGTTCGCAAGTCCCTGGGCTACTTGGAAGAAGCCAAGCTGGCTTGGGTGGAGCATCAGGCGGCGGCAGAGCACCACGCGGCACTGGCAAAAATGTACGCCGATAGAATCGCCAGAATTGAAGAGGAAATCAAGAACGCCCAGCAGCCCCGGTCCGTGGCAGCCCGCCAGCCGCCAGAGGACACGCGTGACGAACTGGACCGTCCCAGGACGGAGTCTGTCGTTGTCTATCCCGCCCGGACATCGCGCTGAAGCGCCAGAGCATCAGCAATTTGCCTGGAATACTGGCCGAGTTGCAAAATCGCCGATCGGCGATGTAGTGCAACTGCAAGGGCCAAGAGAAAAAAATGAAAGCAGTGGCCAAGATCAAGGATCAAGCACACAGCCCTCAGAAAACCTGGCTCCCTGAAACTTGTTGTAGCGGATGCACACCCGCTTTGACTTAGCTGTCAATGTCTCGACTCGTACGCCGTTGCAGCGTAAGCGACTGATTTACCAATGAAAAAGGCCGCTAACTGTATGTCGTTAGGTGAAACCCTCTCTAAAGATGGCTTGGAACCCGCATGAATGCTAGGTTCTGCTTTTCAAAAAGTCGTTTCGTTCCCCGATTTGTTCCCCGGTTTGGTGTTTGCTACCCCCACTTTTCGATCTTTTCAGGCACTTCATCGGCTGGGTTCATTCACCGGCCAGGCCCTTGAAAAAATATCGGCCTGTCGCTTGCCAGCATCACGTTGACCAGCGCCACCAGAGTGTCCACCAGGTACAGCACCAGCATGAAGCCGAAATAGGGATCATGCACCTGCACCTGCACCTGCACCTTCAATGGGAGGACTCTTTGAAACTCAGGGGTCCGCAACTTTGCACTGACGGTCAGCGGCTCCAATCATGGGCCAGTTGAGCGTTTGGCCAATTTCGACGAGACGGTGTGCCCAGCCCCATCCGTCCAGCGCCAGTGAATACGACCCTGGCCGTCAGTCTGTAACGGCCAAGTCGTCCCGAGCCGATAGCGCGGCACTTCGGGCGGCCATCTTTTCGTTGAGCAGCTCCATCACGGTGTCCGGCTTGGTGGGCTTGGTCAGGTGCCCATCGAAGCCGGCTGCCTGCGCCCGCTTACGGTCCGACGCTTGGCCCCAACCGGTCAGAGCAATCACCACCGGCTGCTCCAGGCCGGCCATGGCGCGAATGCGGCGGCAGACCTGGTAGCCGATCATGTCGGGCAGGCCAATGTCCAGCAACACCGCGTCGGGTGGCCGGGACTCGATGGCGCGCAAGGCACCCTCGCCGGTGTATTGGGCGGTAGCGTCAAAGCCTTTAAACGTCAGCAACTGGCACAGCATGTCGGCCGCGTCGCAGTTGTCGTCCACCACCAACACCCGGGCGCCGCTAGCGGCAGGTTCGATGGGCGCCTGTTCGAGCGTGTCATGCGTCGTTGTGGTCGTTGATGTTGTCGTTGTTTTTGTCGTCGGGGTCGGTGTCATGGCCATTGCCGCCGGGCTGGCCAACAGCGGCAGCTCGATGCGAAAGCAGCTGCCGTGGCCGGTGCCTGCGCTGGTGGCGTTCACCGTGCCGCCGTGCAGCACGACCAGCTTGCGCGTCAGCGCCAGGCCAATGCCCAGTCCGGTATGGCCGTCGCTGCCGCTGGGGTTGGCCTGCACGAACAGCTCAAAAATCCGGTCCAGGTTGTCGGCCGCAATGCCAATGCCGTTGTCGCTCACCTCGACCACGGCCAGTTGCCCCTGCGGCAACACGCGCACCGTGATGCATCCGCCCGGCTGCGTGAACTTGACCGCGTTGTTCAGCAGGTTCATCACGCACTGCGACAGCCGGGTTTCGTCGCCGTTGACCATGACGGGCACGCGGTCCAGCGCTGACCCAAGGTCCGGCACCAGCGTGCGGCCAGCGGCCCGCAGGGTAGGCCCGGCCGACTCGGCAACGCTGGCCACCACGGCGCACAGGTCCAGCAACTCCAGGCGCAGCTGAATGGTGCCCGTGTTGATGCGCGATACCTCCAGCAGGTCGTCCACCAGTAGCGCTAGGTGCGACACCTGGCGCTCTATCACGTCGCGGGCGCGCAGCACCACCGCATCGGTGGGCTGGCGCTGGCGAATCAGCTCGACCGCCGTGCGGATGGGCGCCAGCGGGTTGCGCAGTTCATGGGCCAGCGTGGCCAAAAATTCATCCTTTTGGCGGTCAGCCCTGCGCAGATCAAGCTCGGCCTGCTGGCGCTGGGCGCTGATGATCAGTTCTTCGCGGCGCTTTTCCTCGGCCTGGGCGCCCGTGCGAAGCGCCCGGGCCAGCAGGTCGATTTCAGCAATGCCGGTGGGTTGCGCATCGGGCACCCGTCCGTTCCGCGCTGCATTGCCAAGCTGGCGCAGCGGCATGGCAATGCGCCTGCCCAGACCAGCGACAAAAAAAATACTGCCCAGCAAAACGCCAACCGCCAGCAGCAGCCAGCCGACCCCCAAGCCGACCCAGGTACTTTGCATGTCGGCGGTTGGCAAGGCCACGCGCACCGTGAAGCCGTTAACGGCCGATGTCGCATAGGCGCCGTGTATGCGAGTGCCGTCGCGGGACGTACGTTCAAACGTTCCCGCTAAAGAACCTGCGGGAATCGGCAGCGGGTCGATCGTGTCACCCATGGTATGGGCCGAAGCCGCGTTGCCGGCAACCACCACCGAGCGCCGGTCGATCACCAAAGCACGCAGCCCTGGCGCGTTGACCGAAGCGCGGATCAGCCGGTCGATCCGCGCCGGCGGAAAAGACAGCACCAGCGCATAGGCGACGCGCCCGTCGCGCACCACCGGCACCGACAGCGCCAGCACCGGCTGCTTGCTGAAAACGCCGTAGTACAGGTTGCTGTAGGCCGCCTGGTTTGTCTCAAACACCTGGCGCGTCATGTTTTGCGAACCTGGGGGCAGCTTGCGCCCTTCCCACAGCACGTCAGGCTGCTGGCTCAGGCTCCAGAGGTTGGGCAGCGGCTTGCCCAACGGGACGGCCGTACTGAGCAGTATCTGGCCGTCAGGGCCGACCAGCACGATCCGGCTGCCAGGCGAGTTGCGGGTGATGCTGCTGCCAAAGGCATGGAGTTCGCTCCAGTCGCGCCGGTCCATGACGCTGGAGTCGGCCATCACGTCGAGTTGCGCCTTGCCCCGGTCAAATTCGCGATCAACCGCCTGCGCCAGCGTCTGGGCCAGCGCGGTGAGTTGCGTCTGGGCCAGTTGCTGATCTGACCGTGTCTGCGATACCAGCAGTGCCAGTGCGCCCAGCAGCAGCGGCACAGTCACAAAAATCAGCAAAAGGCCCAAGGCCTGATTCAGGTTCTTTGGTTTGATCATGTTCGCTTGACAAGTCAGCGGTCAAAGTGCTTTTAGTGTCTAAAAGTAACTTCAATCATAGTTGAGCTTAGGCGCTGGTTTTGGCCCGCGCGGACGAAAACGGCTACAGTCCGAGCCGCCTGGCGCGCCCTTGCCCATGATTTTGTTGGCCGTTTCACCATGAAACTGTGGCTGGTCTGCCATGCGCCGGACTTTTCAACCGCCCCCTCGCTTATCTGCACGCTGCAATCGCTGAATCAGCACCAGCAGCGATCTGTTGACCTGTTCATTGACGCGCTCAAAGCGATCTTCCAGCCGCTCGAAGGTCGCCCAGCGCTGCCACTTCGGCTTCCCGGCCTCGATGACGGCCTTGAGCTGGTGATATCGGGCGTTTGCCCGCTCACGCGCCGAGCCGCTTTGCGAGGTATAGCTCACCTTTTGGCACTGGCGGCAGGCAAACCGGCCTGAGCGCATGAACAGCACAGCAGCGCGCTTGGTGCAGCATGGACATTCAAACCACGTCCTAGCGCCCCCATAGCGGCATGGTGTCGTGGTTATCCGGATGGTC
>JACMQR010000177.1 GCA_014376885.1 Polaromonas sp. | reverse complement strand
GCCTGCGGGACTGGTGACGGTTGAAGGCCGGATTGCCCCGCCACCGGCCAAGCTTTACGAGTTCAAGGGTGTCGATACAGGGCGAATCCGGCAAAATATCGATTCGATGGTCTTCGGGAAAGAAATTGGTCCTGGGTTGATACAAGAAATTTCCCTGCTGCAAACAGGCGCGGCCAGCGAGGGCTTGCTGCGCAACTGGGCAGCGCCCAGCCTGGGCGTGGACAAGCATTACGGCTACGCTTTCCAATGGTTTGGCCTGTGCCTTCTGGTGATTTTTTTGTATGTGTGGTTTCAGGTGATCGTTCCTTTTCGCGCTTCTTTGCGCGGCCCACTTCGCGACTAACTCCTTTGATTGCTGTGACCAACAAATCTTCCAACGCTTCACCCCTATGCTCTGCAGTGGCGGGCCAGGACCAGCCGCTGGGCATGACTGTGCACGCCATGCCTTCTGTCAACTCGCCCGGGGGCGCCGCAGCGCCTACGCGTTCCGGCCGCTGGAAAATGATCGCCGTGCTGCTCATGTGCGCCAGCCCCGTGGTGGCTTCGTACCTGGCCTACTACGTGATCAAGCCTGAAGGGCGGCGCAACTTTGGCGAACTGATCGACCCCCAGCGTCCTCTGCCGGCCATCGCCACCAGGGCCCTGAACGGTCAGGCTGGTCAGTTGACGGCGTTGAAAGACCAGTGGCTGCTGCTGGCGGTTTCCGGGGGCGACTGTGACGCACGGTGCGAGAAAAATCTGTATTTTCAACGCCAGTTGCGCGAGTCCTTGGGGCGTGAAAAGGAACGCCTGGACCGGGTCTGGCTGGTCACCGACGAGTCTCCGGTGCGAGCCGCCTTGCTGCCCGCTCTGGCAGCGGCCACTGTGCTGCGGGTGGCGCCTGCCGACCTTGGGCAGTGGCTGCAGGGTGCGCCAGGCAAGCGCCCGCAAGACCATCTTTATCTGGTTGACCCGATGGGCAATTTGATGATGCGCTTTCCGGCTGAAATGGATGCCGAAGCAGCGGCCAAGGCCAAACGGGATCTTGACCGACTGCTGCGAGCGTCCAGTGGCTGGGACAGGGAAGGCCGCTGACATGGCTCCTGTGGCCGTTTCACATACTGCACTGCCCACCGGGAGTGTTGCTGCGCCTGCGGCGCCGCAACGCCGGAGCACTCCCTTATCGACCATGGCAACGTTCGGATATCTTTAGAAATGACTGCACAAAATCTTTACGACCTGAGTCCGGCCCTGCGCTTGATGATCATGGGCCTGCTGGTGGCGCTTGTTCCGCTGGGCTGGATCTGGATGCGCAATAAAAATGCCCCGGTCGCCCAGCGCCTTCGCGCGCTGACACTGGTGACCTTGTTCTTGACATTTGACCTGGTGGTTTTCGGCGCTTTCACCCGCTTGACCGACTCCGGCCTGGGTTGCCCCGACTGGCCGGGCTGCTACGGCAGCGCCAGCCCGGTTGGCGCGCAGCTGCACATCGAAGCCGCGCAAACGGCGATGCCGACTGGCCCGGTCACGCCTGTCAAGGCCTGGATCGAAATGATCCATCGCTACCTGGCAACCGGCGTGGGTGTGCTGATCTTGACATTGGCGCTGGCAACACTGCTGGCACGCCGCGAGCAGCAGCGTGCGCGCAAAGCTTCCGGCTCCCAGCACATCTTGTCGGTCTGGTGGCCCTTGGCAACCCTGGGCTGGGTATGCCTGCAGGGCGCTTTCGGCGCGCTGACCGTCACGATGAAGCTGTTCCCGGCGATTGTGACCCTGCATCTGCTGGGCGGCATGGTGTTGCTGGCCTTGCTGCGCGCCCAGTCGGTGCGCTATGCCCAGGCGCATGAAAAAATCCAGCCAGCGACCTTGAGTGAGGCGAACCGGCGCATTGTCATGGCCGGGTTTGGCCTGCTGTGGCTGCAGATTGCACTGGGCGGCTGGGTCAGCACCAACTATGCGGTTCTGGCCTGCACCGATTTCCCGGGATGCCAAGGCTCGCTATGGCCGGCGATGGATTTCAGCCAGGGGTTTACCCTTTGGCGTGAGCTGGGTCTGGGACATGACGGCGCCTACATCAGCTTTCAGGCCCTGACCGCCATTCACTATGTGCATCGCCTGGCGGCTTACGGGGTGTTTGCCGTCCTGGTGCTGCTGGCTTTCCGGCTGAACAAGGTGCCGGCCTTTCGCAGCCAGGCGCGCTGGCTGGCCGGGCTGACATTTTTGCAGGTTGCCACCGGCCTGGGAAATGTCGTGCTGGGCTGGCCACTGTTGGCCGCTGTCGGCCACACGGGAGGCGCGGCGGCGCTGGTGGTTGTGTTGACAGGGGTTGTTTTTTCCACCCAGAAAACCCGTGCGCCGGCACGCCTGCCGTCCCTGAGCGCTCCAAGACTGTCCGCATGACCGTGCCCGATTCGTCCGTTGTGACGCCTGCCAGCCTGCCCGAGGCATCCCGGTTGGGCCAGTTTTACGCCCTGACCAAGCCGCGGGTGGTGCAGCTCATCGTATTTTGTGCACTGATAGGCATGGTGCTGGCCGTGCCCGGCATACCGGCCTGGCACGATGTTCAGCTGGCGCTGGTCGCCTGCGCCGGCATCTGGCTGGTGGCAGGCGCAGCTGCAGCCTTCAACTGCCTGGTCGAGCAGGGGATCGACGCCAAGATGCGCCGGACTGCCTGGCGTCCCACGGCAAGGGGGCAGCTCAGCAGTCCGCAAACCCTGGCTTTTTCTGCCGGTTTGTGCGCGCTGGGCTCGTGGATTTTGTATGTCTGGGTCAATCCGCTCACCATGTGGCTGACGTTTGCGACGTTTGTCGGCTATGCCGTGGTCTACACCGTCATCCTCAAGCCACTGACGCCCCAGAACATCGTCATCGGCGGCGCGTCGGGCGCCATGCCGCCGGTGCTCGGCTGGGCCGCCATGACGGGCTCGGTGGGCCCGGAAGCGCTGATCCTGTTTTTGATCATCTTTCTCTGGACGCCGCCGCATTTCTGGGCGCTGGCCCTTTACCGCGTGGAAGAGTACCGCAAGGCCGGTTTGCCCATGCTGCCGGTCACCCACGGCAACGAATTCACCCGTCTCCAGGTTTTTTTGTACACCCTGGTGCTGTTTCCTGCCTGCCTGATGCCGTTCATTTTTAAAATGAGCGGCTGGCTGTATCTGGTGGTCGCGGTGCTGCTGAGCCTGGGCTTTAGCGCTTACGCCTGGCTGCTGTGGCGCAACTACTCCGACGCGCTGGCGCGCAAGACGTTTCGTTTTTCACTGATTCACCTGTCTGCCTTGTTTGCGACGCTGCTTTTGGACCACTATCTCTTATGAAAACGAATTTGCATGCGATGCTCGTCCGACGGCGTGCCATTGGCCGGCTGGCCGGCGCAGCAGCACTGGCTGCAGCGGCTGGCTGGCTGACCGGCTGCGCGCCCGAAAAACCCCAGTTCAAAAGTATCGACCTGACGGGAGCCGACTACGCGCGGGCTTTTTCCCTGCTTGACCAAAACGGCCAGCTGCGCACGGTCAAGGACTTTGCCGGCAGGGTCGTGGTGGTGTTTTTCGGCTTTACCCAGTGTCCTGATGTCTGCCCAGCTTCGATGGCCGAGTTGAGCGAGGTCAAGCGACTCCTTGGCGCCGACGGGAGCCGGCTGCAGGCCATCTTCATCACGGTCGATCCGGAGCGCGACACCCCAGAACTCCTCAAGGCCTACATGGCCAATTTCGATCCCACCTTTCTGGCGCTTCGCCCGACCCTGGCCGAACTGCCGCAGGTGGCCAAAGATTTCAAGATCTACTACAAAAAAGTGGATGGCAAGGCAAAAGGCAGCTATTCCATGGACCATTCGGCCGGCAGCTATATCTACGACCCGCAAGGTCGGATCCGGCTTTACAACCGCTACGGCTCGGGCGCCGAAGTGCTGGCTTCGGACATCCGCCTGCTGCTCAAGGCGAGCTGAAAAAAAGCCTGGCACTTTCCAGTGCAGGCTGGGCTGGGTCGAGCCGTTCAACACCGGCACAGGCCGGTCGGTCATTCAAGCGTAGCTTGCCAGCACCTTTTTCATCTTTTTCATCGCGGCCACCTCGATCTGGCGAATTCGCTCTGCGCTGACCTTGTATTCGGCTGCCAGGTCATGCAGGGTCATGCCACCCGAGCCATCGTCGTTCACATTGAGCCAGCGCTCCTCGACGATCCGGCGGGCGCGTGGATCAAGCTCTTGCAGAGCCGTGCTCAGGCCGTCGGTCATCAGGTTGTCGCGGTCGCGCGACTCGATCATCGCCGTGGGCTCCTGCACGCTGTCGGCCAGGTAGGCAATCGGGCCAAAGGCCTCATCGCCGTCATCGTTCGGACTCGGGTCCAGCAACACGTCGCCGCCGGACATGCGTTGCTCCATCTCGATGACTTCCTCCCGCTTGACGTTCAGGGTTTGCGCCATCGCGACAATCTGGCTTTCAGTCAGGGTGTCACGGTGGGTGGCCGCATCGGCATTGTCTTTGTAGCCTTGTTTCATCGACCGCAAATTAAAGAAAAGCTTACGCTGCGCTTTGGTGGTGGCCACCTTGACCATGCGCCAGTTTTTCAAGATGTACTCATGGATCTCGGCCTTGATCCAGTGCATGGCGTAGCTCACCAGGCGCACATTCTGGTCAGGATCGAAGCGTTTGACCGCCTTCATCAGGCCGATGTTGCCCTCCTGGATCAGGTCGCCATGCGGCAGGCCGTATCCCAGGTATTTTCGCGATATGGACACCACCAGCCGCAAATGCGAGAGCACCAGCTTTCCGGCCGAGTCCAGGTCGTTGTTCTGCCTCAAGTTTCTGGAAAACTCTTGCTCCTGCTCGAGCGTGAGCATGGGCAGGCGATTGGCCGCAGAGATGTAGGCATCCAGATTGCCAAGCGGCGGCATCAGCGACCAAGGGTTAATGGCCGCCATGGCGGTGTTCGACGTCGCCGAGGCAGGGATGGGCAACTTGGGGGAAAGGACAAGCGACATGAAAAGACTCCTTTTCTCTCTAGCACGAAATATTAGCACTCTGTCATGCAGAGTGCCAGAGTGCCGGGTCAATGGGCACATTGCTGAGTGGCTTTAGGGTTAACCCTGAATGTTAGGGCTGGCCAGTGCCGGTTTGGTTCAATTTGCCGGGTGTCGGGCTTGTAAAGAAACCCGGATTTTGCGTCAGCTTGCCTGAAGAACGCGCCGGCAATGTCCGCCAAGGCGGCTGGAAATCAAAGGAAAAGGTTGTTTCTGAAAGGCCGCCGTTGATCTGGCGCTATTGAAAAAATAGCGATTCAGCTGTCAGCACACAGCGCCTTCTCCGGCTTTTCAAGGCGCGCGCCCGCTGGCCTTCACCTCGTGCGCCTCAACGTCAACAATGTCGCCCGAGGCCGGCCTGGGCTTGTCGGCAAATGGGCTGTTGCCTGGCCAAGCGCTGCGCCGTGAAAACTGGCGAAAATTCGAAAACGCCATTGCCGGCGCAGACTTGCGGCCGGTTGCCAATGACTTGAGCAGGCTCCAGGCCACCCACACCAAGGCCGCCAGCAGCAAGCCGACAGCCAGCACGGCTGCACTCAGGCCAACGACCCATTTCAAAACAAAGCGCAAAAGCACAGCTGCTGGATTGGACAAACGCGACACCTTAAAAAATCCAGCTAAGGTCACTTGGCGATTTTTCAACCCAGCAAGGCTTGGGCGAACTCGCGCGCGTTGAAGGTTTCCAGGTCTTCGAGCTTTTCACCCACGCCGATGAAATACACCGCCACCGGTCGCGAGCCGGGCGAGCGTGCAGCCCGCTCGCGGGCCCACAGCGCAATGGCGGCCAGCACGCCGCCCTTGGCTGTGCCGTCGAGCTTGGTGACGACCAGGCCGGTCAGCTGCAGCGTGTCGTCAAAGGCCTTGACCTGGGCCAGCGCATTCTGGCCGGTGTTGCCGTCGAGAACCAGCAAGATTTCGTGGGGCGCGGTGGCATCGGCTTTTTGCACCACGCGCTTGATCTTGCGCAGCTCATCCATGAGGTGCAGCTGGGTTGGCAGGCGCCCTGCGGTGTCGACCAGCACGACGTCCTTGCCGCGCGCCTTGCCGGCGGTGACGGCGTCAAAGCTGACCGCCGCCGGGTCGCCGTTTTCCTGGCTGACGATCTCGACCGTATTGCGGTCGGCCCAGACACTGAGCTGCTCCCGGGCGGCGGCGCGAAAGGTATCGGCCGCCGCCAGCAACACCGACGCCCCCTCATTGGCCAGGTGGCGCGTGAGCTTGCCGATCGAGGTCGTCTTGCCCGCGCCGTTGACGCCGGTGACCATGATGACCGTCGGCACAAACTCACCAACCACCAGCGGCCGTTCAAGCGGTTTGAGCAGCACCGTGATGGCTTCGATCAGCGCATTGCGCACCG
This sequence comes from Polaromonas sp., assembly GCA_014376885.1. Taxonomy (GTDB): domain Bacteria; phylum Pseudomonadota; class Gammaproteobacteria; order Burkholderiales; family Burkholderiaceae_C; genus Polaromonas. Next base: position 8,527 of record JACMQR010000177.1, on the reverse strand, counting down.
CCACCGGATGCGTCATGCCACCCTCCTTGACCCGGCGCCGGACGTCGGCCAGCAGGTGCTCGGTCGCGCTGACGCCGGTGTCGGCCAGCAGTAGCGCGGTTTCCAGGTCTTCGTAGAGCTGCTCGTCAATCTGGCTGCCGGTGAAAACGGTCGAAATGCTCGAGCCCGTCTTGCGCAAACCATGCTGGAGCTTGCCCAACCAGCGCTGGCGCTCGGGCGCCACGGCCAGCGCCAGCGCCTGGGGGATGTCGATGGGCGCGACCAGCGCGCTGCCGATCAGCGAGCCGGCGCCCTTGCCGGACACCGCCACGCGCGCCGGCAAGAGCGCTGGGGCAGGCGAGGGCGCCAACGCTGTTGGCGCCTGCCCGGGCACGCCAGCTGGCGGGGCGGCTACGCCGGCTGCATCGGCAGGATCAGGCGTTGCCGCCTGCGCCGGCGTGTCGGCAGGCACCGGGGACAAAACAGAGCGTAATTTTTTTTTAAAGAAACTGAACATTGGGCAATCTTGTAGAGTCCATCATTCTATGAAACACACCCAAACGAATTGCGCCCAACCCAGGGTTTTTCTTTCAGGCAGCGCGGCCAGTCGTTTTGCCGCTTCAGCGCTGGCGGCTGCGCTGGGCGTTTTCTTCAGCCCGGCGGCCCGTGCCGAAGCCGCCACGCCGGTCGAGCAATTCACGCTGGCCAATGGCATGACCGTCATTGTCAAGCCGGACCACCGGGCGCCGACGGTGGCCCACATGCTGTGGGTCCGGGTGGGCTCGATGGACGAGGTCGATGGCAGCTCGGGTGTGGCCCATGCGCTGGAGCACATGATGTTCAAGGGCACGCCGACGGTCAAGGCCGGCGAATTTTCCCGGCGCGTAGCGGCTCTGGGCGGCCAGGAGAACGCCTTCACCAGCCGCGACAGCACCGGCTACTACCAGCAGATCCCGGCCAGCCGGCTGGAAGACGTGATGCGGCTGGAAGCCGACCGTTTTGCCCACAGCCAGTGGGCTGACGACGAGTTCAAGCGCGAGATCGAGGTGGTCAAGGAAGAGCGCCGGATGCGTACCGAAGAATCGCCGCATGCCATGCTTTACGAGCAAGCTGGCGCCATCACCTTTTTGGCCTCGCCCTACCGCCGCCCGATCGTCGGCTGGATGAGCGACCTGGACGCCATGACACCGGCCGACGTGCGCGGTTTTTACCAGCGCTGGTATGTGCCGGCCAATGCGGCGCTGGTGGTGGCGGGCGATGTCGACACGGCGCAGGTCAGAAAGCTGGCGGAACAATACTATGGCGCGATTGCCGCTCGCCCGGTGCCCGAGCGCAAGCCGCGCACCGAACCTTTGCAAACTGGTTTGCGCCGTCTGGACCTCAAGGCGCCGGCCAGCCAGGCCTATGTCAGCATGGCTTTCAAGGTACCCCAGGTTCAGGCCGCCGACCTGCTGGCGCCGACCGGCACGGCGTCCCTGACCCTTGCTGCCAGCCGCGAGGCCCTGGCGCTGACTGTGCTGTCGGCGGTGCTCGACGGCTACAGTGGCGCCCGGCTGGAGCGCTCGCTGGTCCAGGGCCAGGGCCGGGCGGAGGGCCGGGTGGCCGACAGCGCGGGCGCGTCCAGCGGCCTGTTCGGCCGCGGCCCCCAGCTGTTCGTCCTTGACGGCGTTCCGGCCGATGGCCGGACCACGCAGCAGGTGGCCGACGCCTTGCGCCAGCAGGTCGCGCGCATTGCCAGCGAAGGCGTCAGCCCGGCCGAGCTCCAGCGTGTCAAGACCCAGTGGGTGGCCAGCGAAACCTACAAGCTCGACTCGGTGTTCAGCCAGGCGCGCGAACTCGGCTCGAACTGGGTCCAGGGACTGCCGCTGGACGCTGGCGCCCGGCTGATCGCCCAGCTGCGCACCGTGACAGCCCCGCAAGTGCAGGCGGTGGCGGCGAAATACTTTGGCGATGACCAGATGACCCTGTCCACCCTGCTGCCGCAGCCAATGGACCCGAACCGCAAGCCGCGCCCGCCAGGCGCTGCAGCCAGCGGCGACCTGCGTTGAATCGCGTCCCGCCACCCACCCAAAGACATCCATGATGATTGCTACTAAAAAAATAGCTGCTCGCGCACTAGTGGTGTGCACAACAGGCCTTTTTGTTCATATTTCGGCGCAGGCGGTGATTCCCATCCAGCACTGGACGCAGGCCAGCGGCGCGCAGGTCTATCTGGTCGAAAGCCCAGCCATTGCGATGGTCGATGTACAAATCGACTTTGACGCCGGCAGCCGCCGCGATCCGCCCGGCCAGGCCGGGCTGGCGGGCCTGACCGCGAGCCTGCTGGAAAAAGGCGTGCGGGCTGGCGGGGCGGCATCCTCTTCCAACCAGCAGGGGCCGCGCCAAGCCAGGCCGGCCACTCCTGGGGGCAGCGCCGTACGCGAAGCGACCAGCGTGGGGGCGGCATCCCTTGACGAAAACGCACTGGGCGAAGCCTGGGCCGATCTGGGCGCGCAGTTTGGCGCCAGCGCGTCGAACGACCGCATGAGCTTTTCCCTGCGCTCGCTGACCGAGCCCGCGCTGCTCGAGCAGGCGGTGGCGCTGGCGGCGCGCCAGATCGCCGAGCCGGCCTATCCCGAGGCGGTCTGGCAGCGCGAGCGCCAGCGCCTCCAGGCCGCGCTGAAGGAGTCCTACACCCGGCCGGGCAGCGTGGCCGGCCGGGCCTATTCGCAGGCCGTGTACGGCCAGCATCCGTATGGCTATGAAATGACCGAAGCCACGCTGGCGCGCATCGGCGTGGCCGACCTTCGGGCGGCGCACGGCGCCGGCGTGGTTGCCTGCCGCGCCCGCATCAGCCTGGTGGGAGCCGTCACCCGGCAGCAGGCCGATGCGCTCGCCGCGCGTTTGCTGGCTCGCCTGCCCCAGGTGCCGTGCGCCAGCCTGGCGCCGCTGCCGGTCGTGCCCGACGTGGCGCCGCTGGCCCAGGCGCAGGAAAAAAGCATTCCGTTTGCGTCGGCGCAGGCGCATGTGCTGATCGGCCAGCCGGGCATCAAGCGGGCCGATCCGGACTTTCTTGCGCTGACGGTGGGCAACTACATTCTGGGCGGCGGCGGCTTCGTGTCCCGCCTGACCAGCGAGGTGCGCGAAAAGCGCGGCCTGACCTATGGCGTGTCCAGCTCCTTCTCGCCGGGTCTGCATGCCGGCAGCTTCACCGTCGGCCTGCAGACCCGGCCGGACCAGACCGCCCAGGCGGTCCAGGTCGCGCGCCAGGTGGTCAGCGATTTTGTCGCCAGTGGCCCGACCCAGGCAGAACTGCAGGCCGCCAAGGACAACCTTATTGGCGGCTTTGCCCTGCGCCTTGACAGCAACCGCAAGCTCCTGGGCAACCTGGCCAGCATTGCCTGGAACGACCTGCCGCTGGACTACCTGGACACCTGGACTCAGCAGGTGGACAAGCTCACGGTGGCCGATGTCAAGGCGGCCTTTGCGCGCCAACTGCAGCCGGACAAAATGGTGACTGTTATTCTCGGTGCCGCACCATGAAATACACCCCCAAACCCATCGCCCCCGCGCCAGCAGCCAAGCCGTCTGCCAAGGCCAACACCGTCAAGCCCAAGGGCACGGCACACCTCAAGCCGTCCGGCGAGATCCGTATCATCGGCGGCCAGTACCGGCGCACCAAGCTCACGGTGCCCAACCATCCCGGCCTGCGCCCGACGCCCGACCGGGTGCGCGAAACCCTGTTCAACTGGCTTGGCCAGGACCTGACCGGCTGGCGCTGCGCCGATGTGTTTGCCGGAACCGGCGTGCTTGGCTTTGAAGCCGCGTCGCGCGGCGCTGCCGATGTGCTGCTGTGCGAGCAGGACGCCGGGCTGGCCGCGCAGCTCAAGGCGGTGCAGGTGCGGCTCAAGGCCGGCGCGGTGCGGATCGAGCGCGGCGATGGTTTGGGCGTCCTCAAGCGCCTGGACGCCGGCAGCATGCAACTGGTGATGATCGATCCGCCTTTCGACTCGAACATGTTCGAGCCAGCGCTCAGGGCGGCCGCGCAGGCGATCACCCCGACCGGCCTGGTTTACCTGGAAGCGCCGCGTGTCTGGCTGGACGAGGAACTGCAGCCGCTGGGCCTGCGCGTTCACCGCTGCGCCAAGGCCGGCGCGGTGCATTTTCACTTGCTGGCGAAAAGCGCGCTGGCTGACGAGATGGCGACCGCTTGACCCCGACCAAGACTGCTTCAAGGGCCTCGAACGGCTGCGTGGCCTGCGCTCTCAGGGCCTGCGATGACGCTGCCGGTTGGCGGGCAAAGGCATAATCCGGTCATGCCCAGCCCCCGCATTGCTGTTTATTCCGGCACCTTCGACCCGTTCACCCTGGGCCATGAGGACGTTGTGCGCCGCGCTGCCGGCCTTTTCGACCAAGTGGTGGTCGCCGTCGCCGTTGCCCATCACAAAAAGACGCTGTTTTCCCTGGATGCGCGCGTCGCACATGCACAACTTGCTACGCAAAGCATAGCAGGCGTGACGGTGCTGGCGTTTGACGGGCTGGTCATGGATTTTTGTGCGGCGCACCAGGCCTGTGCCGTCGTGCGGGGCATCCGCAACCTGACCGATTTTGACTACGAGGCCCAGATGGCCGCCATGAACCGCAAACTCCGGCCCGAGGTGGAAACCGTGTTCCTGCTGCCCGATGCGCCCGTGCAGTGCATCAGCAGCACCCTGGTGCGCGAGATCGGCAAGCTCGGCGGCCCTGTCGGGCAGCTGGTCAGCCCGGCGGTGGCCGCCGCCCTGGCCCTGGCCTATCCACAAAAAGGCGCTTGACCCCATGGCCTTGCTGATCACCGACGAATGCATCAACTGCGATGTGTGCGAGCCCGAATGCCCGAACGAGGCCATTTTCCTGGGCGCGGAAATCTACGAAATTGATCCGAAAAAATGCACTGAATGCGTCGGTCACTTCGATGAGCCGCAGTGTGTCCAGGTGTGTCCGGTAGCCTGCATTCCGGTGGACCCGAACCATGTAGAAACCAAGGAAACACTGTGGGAAAAATACCACCGGCTGCAGGCAGTGATTCCGATCCTGCCGGCCCGCTGACCAGCCCGCGGGCGCGCGCTGATGGCTGATTTCACATCAAATAAGCCTCACGCGCACAACGGACGGATGTTTTCAGCTGCCAAAAACATAGCGCCGGTCCAAGCCGGCTGCTAGGGCGATCCGGGCGGGCTGTCGGCCACCACCGGCGCCGCTGGAGGCAGCGGCCGAGGCGGCTTGGGTCGCAGCGGCTGGCTGGTGTGGATCAGCATCGTCGCTTTTTCCATCTGGCCGGCGAGCAGTTCGGGCAGCGCTTTCAGGCAGCGGCCAATGCACTCGTCCATCGCCATGCGGTCTTCCTGCGAAGGCTTTTTCAGCACCCAGTTGATCACTTCGGCCTTGACGCCCGGATGGCCGACGCCGACTCGCAGGCGCCAGTAGTCAGCCGTGCCAAGCTGCGCATGAATGTCGCGCAATCCGTTGTGGCCGGCATGGCTGCCGCCGAACTTGAGCTTCACCTGGCCGGGAACGATGTCCAGCTCGTCGTGCGCCACCAGCACTTCTTCGGGCGCGATCTTGAAAAACCGGGCCAGCGCCGCCACCGATTTGCCCGACAGGTTCATGAAGGTCAGCGGCTTGAGCAGCCACACCGTCTGGCCGCCGACCGTCGTGCGGGCCACCTGGCCGTGGTAGCTCTTGTCCAGGCCGAGCGGCGCCTTGAGTTCGCGCGCCAGCGCATCGATCCACCAAAAGCCGGCATTGTGGCGCGTGGCTTCGTACTCGGGACCGGGATTTCCCAGGCCGACAAAGAGTTTGATCATGGCATGTGCAGAAAAAAAGAAGGAGCGGGCCGGCAAGGGTAGCAGACAGGCCGGGCATGAAAAAGCCCTCAGCCTCGCAAAAGGATAAGGGCCATGAGCCAGACATGGCCTTTTTAAAGGCCTGTGGCGCGCTGCGAGAATTACTTCTTGGCAGCTGGCTTGGCGGCGGGCGCTGGCTTGGCAGCTGGCTTGGCGCCGGCCTTGCCTTTTGCGGCCTTGGCGTCTTTTGGATCAACCACCACCGGCGCAACTTCAACTTCCTCGACGATCGGCGTGACCGAGACCATCACCGGATTGACCTGGCCCTTGAGCGCGGCCTTGACGCCCTTTGGCAAAACGATGTCCTTGACATGCAGCGATTTGCCTTTTGTCAGCCCGGTCAGGTCGACCGCGATGAAGTCAGGAATGTCGGCCGGAAAGCACGACACGGTCATCTCGGTCAGCACATGGGTGACCAGGCAGTTTTCCGTCTTGAAGGCGGGCGATTCTTCTTCGCCGGTGTAATGCACCGGTACCTTGACCGTCATGCGGGTGCGGGCCTCGACGCGCTGGAAGTCGATGTGCTGGACCTGCTGCTTGTACGGGTGCATCTGCAGGTCGCGCAGCAAAACTTTATGTTCCGTGCCGGCCAGTTCCATTTCAAGAATCGAGCCGTGGAAGGCTTCTTTCTTGATGGCATGCCACAGCGCGTTGTGGTCAATTTCAATCAGGATGGGCTCGGCAGCGCCACCATAGACAATGCCCGGCGTGCGGCCGGTGATGCGGAGACGGCGGCTCGCACCCGTGCCCTGCTTGGCGCGCTCAAAAGCGACGAATTTCATAATCTTCTCCATAAAGGGCGGACCGCGACCAGTTCACCCCGGTTTAAAAAGACTGTCCGGCATGCCAAGCCCTTGCAGGGCGGCGCGCCGGGCAGCCAGCTTTTTTGCTTCAGATCAGATCGGGCTGATCCTGGTCCGAAAACAAACTCATGACCGACTCCCCCTTGGCGATGCGCTGGATGGTTTCAGCGATCAGCGGTGCCACGGAGAGCTGGCGAATTTTCTTGCACGATTGCGCATTCAGGTGCAAGGGGATGGTGTTGGTCACCACCACCTCGTCAAGCGCATCGCCATGGGTGATGCGGTCGATCGCCGGCCCTGAAAAGATCGGATGGGTGCAGTAGGCGTAGACCTTTTTGGCGCCCCGTTCCTTGAGCACTTCAGCGGCCTTGACCAGGGTGCCAGCGGTGTCGATCATGTCGTCCATGATCACGCAGTTGCGCCCTTCGATGTCGCCGATCACATGCATCACCTCCGACACATTGGCCCGGGGCCGGCGCTTGTCGATGATCGCCATGTCGCAGCCGAGTTGCTTGGCCAGCGCGCGGGCGCGCACGACGCCGCCCACATCGGGCGACACCACCATCAGGTCGGTGTAGTTCTTTTGGCGCAGGTCGCCCAGCAGCACGGGCGAGGCGTAGATGTTGTCCACCGGAATGTCAAAGAAACCCTGAATCTGGTCGGCATGCAGGTCCATGGTCAGAACGCTTGACACGCCAACGGCCTGGAGCATGTTGGCCACCACCTTGGCGGTGATCGGCACCCGTGCCGAACGTGGCCTGCGGTCCTGCCGGGCATAGCCAAAGTAGGGAATCACAGCAGTGATGCGCTCGGCCGATGCGCGCTTGAGGGCGTCGACCATGACCAGCAGTTCCATCAGGTTGTCGTTGGTAGGCGCGCAGGTCGACTGCACGACAAACACATCCCGGGCGCGCACATTTTGCTGGATCTCAACGGTGACCTCGCCATCCGAAAAACGCCCGACATGGGCAGCGCCCAGCGTCGTGTCAAGGTGCACGGCTATTTCGGCAGCCATGCTGGGGTTGGCATTGCCGGTGAAAACCAGAAAATCGGGATGGTGCATTTGCGTGTGAGGCCCGGCAGCGGTCGGGCCTGTAAGTGAGTGAAATATTTATCGAAGCAAAATACGCACTAAAAGCCTATCGCAACGCAAACTTGGCAGTGAGTTCTGACGCCGGCTTTCAAAATACACAGACCCGTCACACGGGGTCCGAAAAAGCCGCATCAGGCGGCTTTTTCGTCAGCACAAAACCGCATTGAGCGGTCTTGGAAATTTGGCAGGGGTGGAAGGAGTCGAACCTGCGAATGCTGGAATCAAAATCCAGTGCCTTAACCAACTTGGCGACACCCCTACACAGGTCGTTTGTTGCTGCCAACAATCAACCCATAAACTCATTGCTTACAAACATCTTCTTTACGGCGGCTGCTTACCAATTCGCCAGCGGATGCGCGTCCAGGTTCTTGCACTTGCGTACAGTCCAATTGCCAGGGGCTACCGAAAGCTGAACACCGTCAAAAATCTGTGCAAACACAGCACTTCCCGAGCCAGTCATGCGAGCTTGAAGCTGCTGCGATTCCAGCCATCCAAGTGACTGGCCAATCTGCGGGCAAAGCTGCTGCGCTACCGGCTGCAAGTCGTTGCGGCCAAATTCAAATTTTTGGCCTTCAGCATATGCAGCAAAGCCTTGTATTGTAGCAGTCTTGGTATCGCGTTTTAGGCTGGGTGCTGTGAAAATATCGGGCGTGGAAACACCGGCTGGCGGTTTGACGACGACAAAGCTTGCCGGCGGCAGCCTGAGCGGGGTGATTTTTTCCCCGATCCCTTCCACCCAGGCATGGCTTCCCGCCAGGAAAAAGGGAACATCTGCGCCCAGCGACAGG
>JACMQR010000176.1 GCA_014376885.1 Polaromonas sp. | reverse complement strand
TTTTCTGCTTCAGAAATGGTCAGACCCCCCAGCTCCAGACTCCCGACAAGCGGGTAGCTGATGACACCGGACTCCGACACCCGGGCATCTACAGAAAGATCCGGACTCTGGAAGACCTGTATGCCAATCGAATCACCCGCACCAAGCCGGTAATCCTGCTGCGGCGAGCCGTTGGCAGCCTTCGGCGCTTGGGTCGTCGCCACTGGTGGAGCTGGCTGTGAAAAAGCCGCAAAGGAGATAGACAATAAAAAAGAAGAAAACAAATAACGAATGAAGGTATTCATCAGGATGCCTTTGGATGAACATTAAGAACGACATCTGATCTTAAATTCATGAACAAGTCGCCGGCAATAGCCCTTTCTTCCTATTGCATTTAGTACCCTCAGTAACGAAAAAGCCAAAATCACATAATGACAGTAAAATGCATAATATCCAGTCGACCTGACCGATACGCGACAGATTTATTCAAAATCTCCAACCAAGACAATCCACCGCTACCGATGCCTGTATGAATACTTAACGATGTTATTAAATAACTCATGCACACCATACGCTACAGGCCGTACAAGCAATGGATACCAGGCAAATAACCAGAGCAGAACGCACCGCCACCTGAAAATCCACAACTACCAAATCAATGAAAATATTTTATAAAACAAGACAGGCTTAAATAAAAAAGCCTGCATCTTCATAGCCTATTTGCGGCTTGAGAGATGCAGGCAGTTCTATTCACCTGATATTCAAAGGACTTTAGTTCGACCCTGAGATGTTGAGCCCATACCCTTGGTCGAATTAGAAACTGGCGAGAACTGAAAGATTGACTCCATTGCTTTTGTAGTCTGCTCCAGGCTCGCTCGACTTGCGCCGGTCTGTGAAAACAGAACTGGAAATTTTCACTGCCCTGATTACATCCCATTCAAATCCAAGCGAACTCACGTTGGTCGTGTCACGCCGGTCGGTTGACGCGAAACCTGGCAAAGGCCCGTTGTAACTCCGCCTGCCATGGTCGTAACGGAACTTAACAGCGGTTTTTTCCGTGGGCTTCCAAACGGGTGCGATGAACAGGCGATTGCCCGTGTAATAGCTGGCGGTACTGGTTTGGTAGCTTGCCAATTCACGAACAAATCCTCCGGTAACGCCAGTCTTCCCGGTAATTTGCCATGTGGAATCCAGCTGACCGGTAAATCCCGAAAAATCTCTTGCGGCAAGTCCATCGTGGCTTCGGTCGAAATACGACAGTCTTGACTGAATTGTTGTCTTGCCCGTGATTGGCCAGTTCACCCTGAATTCGTGTTCGCGATCCTTGAAATTGCTGGCGAATGTGGATGACAAAACTCTGCCAGGATATTCTCCACTGCCCTGTTTGAGCCGGTAAGCCAGTGATGCATCGGACCCAAACACATAACGGGCGCCCACTTCGACACCCTGCACTTTTGAATCGCCTTCAAAAACGAAAGGCTGGCTATTTGTATTGGTGCGTTGAAATACACCGGCCAGGGCGCGCCATGGCCCGTCTATGGCGTATTCTGCATCAAGCAATGTAGAGCGATCGGTTCTGCGATTGAGCTGACCAAGGATTTGCACATCAGATGTATTGTCGGTATATACCCGCCGATCGGTTGTAAAGTTTCCGTACAAAGCGGGGGTGATGCTCCAGCGCCATGCCGCTGCGTAGTTCACGGCACTGAAATCGAGCCGTGAAAAATTATTGTAAATACTTCGATTGGCACTGATGTCAAACTCAAATCTTTGTAAACTGTACCGCTTGTCAATTTTGGCTCCGACCGTTGTTACAAAAACGTTGTCCGAGCGACCCGATGATCCCAGCGCAGCCTGGTTGCCGACCGAATCAGACAACCGGAAAACATTGCTGTCGTACTGCCAGCTCTGTCCGGCCCTGAATTGAAGAGTATCTAATTCATCAGCATGAGCTCCGGTCACGACCCCGCTCGTTAAAATCGCATTCAAAACTAGAAATTTGCGTAACGACATTATTTCAATCCTTTTTTGACCGACTCGGAAAATACAAAAATCATAAATTATAATTTTGAAAATTATAATTCTGAATTTCAATTTTATGCTGAAAATATGGACTGTGCAACAGAAATTTAACGACCTGGATGCCTGTTCAGTAGGCAGCACTGTCTTTGAAAACCAGTTTTATCGTTTTTAACAGTATAAAAAGGTCCAACTGCAGCGACCAGTTGCGCAGGTAGTCCAGGTCGTAGTCAATCCGGGCTTGCATCTTGTTCAATGTGTCGGTTTCGCCACGATAGCCGTTGACCTGCGCCCAACCCGTTATACCGGGCCTGACCTTGTGCCTGACCATATAGCCCTTGATCAGGGTTCGGTACATTTCGTTGTGGGCAACCGCATGGGGCCGCGGACCCACGATGCTCATCCTGCCCTGTAAAACGTTGAAGAACTGCGGAAGTTCATCAAGTGATGATTTTCTCAAGAAAGCGCCAAGTCGGGTGACACGCATGTCGTTTCGGCGCACCTGCTCGATTGACGAACCGTCCTCGACTACAGCCATCGAGCGGAATTTATAAACCAGGATTTGCTCGCCGTCCAGCCCATAACGACGCTGCTTGAAGATTGCCGGACCGGACGATGTGGATTTCACCATGATGGCAATAAGTACCATCACCGGCGCTATCAGGATCAAGATGATCAGCGACAGCACAACATCGCTGGACCGCTTTAACAACCCATTTAGACCCCTGAACGGCGTATCACACACAGAAATCACATTCACGCCGCATACCGAGTCGCTACGGCCCTGAATCAGGTCAGTGATGAACATATCTGGCACGAAATAAATAGACGCGGTGGTATCTTTAAGATCGTCAAGAATTTGCAGAACCCGGGGCCGGGCGATCATTGGCAGCGACAGATATATAAACTGAATACGGTGCTTCTTGACATATTTGGCAAGATCGTCAATCTTTCCCAGAAGCCTGTATTTTCCCTGCTCATTGCGCCGCCCTTCGCTGCGGTCGTCAAAAAATCCGGACAGCTTGATTCCCGAATAGGCTGACTCCGCAATATTCTCGGCAAGTGACACGCCTTGGTTGTTCATCCCGACAATCACCACTTCCCGCGCCGGTCCCTGTAATTTCACCAGGCGTGAAGTAGCGGCGCGAAGCAGCAGATTTCCACCAATTTGTCCAAGAGGCGCAATCCATAACCAACTGGTAATCACAGCCGATTGGAACCTGAACAAATATTCAGTGGTAAAACCAATCAAGATGAGCAAGCCGGCGATCCATACCCAGTGGAAAAGAATATTGAACGCCATGCGCTCTATCGACAGGCGCAGGCGCGACGCACCGGGAAACGTCAGGGAGAAAATGACAAGGGAAAGAATCAGGTAAGGAGGGCCAACAGTTCCTTCGGAATAGTAGGCCAGCGTCCATAGCGAAGCAATCAAGACAAAGGGATCAAGCGCTCCTTCGATCATCCTGAAAAAATGACTTCTTCCCAGCCCGGAGAGAGATTCGCGGTTGTTCTTCCATGCAGCGGCTGACCTGATTCCATGGATTTCAGCCATTGAAGATCACTCCATTGATTTTCGACACGGCTTGGGCGCGGTTGAAAACATTTAACTTCTGGAAAATGCGCTGCATATGATTTTTTACTGTAAAGCCGCTGATGTTCAATATACTTCCAATTTCTGAATTGGTTTTCCCCATGGCAACCCAGTCCATGATCTGGATCTCGCGTTCGCTCAAGCCAAAAACATCGTCCTGACCGATTCGAAGTGGTTTGGGAAACGGTTTTTGTTGCTGCGGCAACTGCGTGACCTGCCGCAGCGCACTGTCAATCACTGGCATGAGTACTTTGATGGCCGTGCTCGATGGCTCGGGGGCAATTTTTTGGGCGCTTAGCAAGACATACAGGCATTCGCACTGGCCGCGCTCGTCGCGCATTCCATGGATTAATCCGGATCGCATGTTGCGCAGTGCACTGCTGAACGACCCGGGCAAACTGGCATTGCCCAACAGATATTCGAAATTCCTGAAATCCAGGCTATTGGGCTGCCTTCCGGCAAGAACCCAGCTCTCATGAAATTTTCCCAGGAGAAACGGCAGCCCATCGGTTCCCACTGCATAGGAGCGCACGCCTGCCAAGCGGGAGACGATGTCATGGCGGATCGAGCCCTCCTGGAAATTACCCCACCCCGCCAGCAAGATGTCGTGCGGCATGAAATGCTGCACATCGCCTTGCAGCCAATGCAGCAAGTCCACATGCCGGCGTATGGTGGCGGAGCCTTCGATCAGTCTGAGATAGTGCCTGGAATCTTCCGCCACGGTGCTGAATTGACCCTGCATTTTTTCTTCTCCCTGGTTCATTTTTTGTTGTCCGCAACAGTAACGGCACCTGACAAAATGCCGTGTCCTAAAGCAACTTTATATCAAGCTTTACCGTAGGACATACAATAATTTTCAAGTAGTCAAGCGTGCCAGAGCCGGTCTTGAAAACCCTCCGGAATTGTCAGCGCTTCATGTCATCCAAAGCCTCCAGCTGGCCAAACCGGCCGGTCCAGCCGGCCCTCAGGTGCCGTAGCGCTGTGCAATTCGCCTGATTATTTGGCGCTGCTCAGTGGCGGCTGGGCGCCACAGAAATTCGTAACCGCTCGAGCAGGCAGTGCAGCCCCGAGGCATTGACCCCTGGCGCAAAGGCCGAGTGAGCTGAATGCGTTGAATTACACTTGTACCCGTCAGGAGAGAGTTTTCCTTGAGAAAACCGCCGAAGGCGCATGCGCCACCCAAAATGGTGGACCGAACGCTCAGGCAAAAGGACTGGCAACCGCCGCCGCCGGTGAACTCCACCTGCTGCAGCGTTCCCTGCTGAAGAGAAACCGTTTTTCAAGGCGGTCCACCAAAGGAGCAACCCTGTATCGCCAGGCGAATCTCTCAAGTAAGCCGGACAGCCGGGGCAGGCCGTGGCGCCTTGCCACGGAACCCTTTCTGCTCTGGAAAATGCCATGCCCTCTTCCTTGCCTGCTTGCCTTCTAAAAACTCCGCTGGGTTCCCTGCATGCCGAACTCGGCGCGCGCATGGTGCCGTTTGCCGGCTATGCCATGCCAGTGCAGTTCCCCGCTGGACTGATCGCCGAACACCGGCACACGCGCGCGGCGGCGGGCCTGTTCGACGTGTCGCACATGGGCCAGCTGCGGCTTGCCGGACCGGATGCGGCGGCGGCCTTTGAATCCTTGATGCCGGTCGATGTGATCGGCCTGGCGCCGGGCAGGCAGCGCTACGGCCTGCTGCTCAACGACGACGGCGGCATCATTGACGACCTGATGTTTTTCAACCGCGACCATGGCAATGGCGGCGATATTTTCATCATCGTGAACGGCGCTTGCAAGGCAGGCGACATCGCCCATATCCAGGAAAAAATCGGCAGCCGCTGCGAAGTGACTGCGCTGCCGGAAATGGCGCTGCTGGCCCTTCAGGGTCCGCTGGCAGCGACTGCCTTGCAACGCCTGGCGCCGGGCGTTGGGGAACTGGTGTTCATGACCGGCGGCCGGTATACGGTTGCCGGCTGCGACTGCTTTTTGACCCGCAGCGGCTACACCGGAGAAGACGGGTTTGAAATTTCAGTCCACGCCTCGCAGGCCGAGCGGCTGGCCCGCGCGCTCCTGGCGCAGCCTGAAGTCAGGCCGGCAGGCCTCGGCGCGCGCAATTCGCTTCGGCTTGAAGCTGGGCTGTGCCTGTATGGCAGCGACATTGACAATGCGACCACGCCGGTCGAAGCCAGCCTGAGCTGGGCGATTCAAAAAGTGCGGCGCAGCGGCGGCGCGCGGGCGGGCGGATTTCCGGGCGCCGAAAAGATATTGGCGCAATTGGACCAGCCGGCCATCTTGAAACGAAAACGTGTTGGCCTGACCGCGCTGGAGCGCGTTCCCGTGCGCGACCACAGCCCCCTGCAGCTCAGCGACGGCACGCCAGTTGGCGAGGCCACCAGCGGCCTGCTCGGCCCCACGATCGACCGCCCCGTGGCCATGGGCTATGTGCGGCCCGATCTGGCCGCCATCGGATGCCGGCTGCAGGCGCTGGTGCGCGGCAAGCCGGTTCCAATGGCAGTAACGGCCCTGCCTTTTGTGCCGGCCCGCTACCACCGCGACTGATTTATTCTTTGTCTCTTTTTACGAACCTCCGGAGAATCTGCATGACCGTTAAATACACTGAAGACCACGAATGGCTTAGGATGCAAGGCAATATTGCCACCGTTGGCATCACGGTTCATGCCCAGGATGCGCTGGGCGATGTGGTGTTTGTCGAACTGCCTGAAGTCGGCGCCACCTTTGTCCAGAAAGACACGGCCGGCGTGGTCGAGTCGGTCAAGGCCGCCGCCGATGTGTACATGCCGGTCAGCGGCACAGTCACCGAGGTCAATGAAGCGCTGCGCAGCGACCCGTCGCTGGCCAACAGCGACCCCCTGGGCACCGGCTGGTTTTTCAAGGTGCAGCTGTCCGATCCGGCGCAGCTCGACGCCCTGATGGACGAAACCAGCTACGCCGCTTTTTCCGAAAACGCCTGACCCAGGAGCCTGCCATGCTGATGCCATCCGCCACGCCGCTGGGCGGGCTTGAAAACCCTTCCGAATTTATGTCCCGCCACATTGGCATTGCGGCGGCGGATGAAACCCACATGCTGGGCGTGATCGGCTCGGCGTCCTTGCGCGCGCTGATCGACGGCATTGTTCCGCCGTCAATTGCCCGCAGCAGCCCGATGGCGCTCCCGCCGCCGGTGACCGAAGCGGCCGCGCTCAAGCAGCTCAAAGCCATGGCCGGCAAGAACCTGGTGTTCAAAAGCTTCATTGGCCAGGGCTACTACGGCACCTACACGCCCGGCGTGATTTTGCGCAACGTGCTGGAAAATCCGGCCTGGTACACCGCCTATACGCCCTACCAGGCAGAAATTGCCCAAGGTCGGCTGGAAGCGCTGATCAATTTCCAGACCATGGTTTGCGACCTGACGGGCATGGCCGTTGCCAATGCCTCCATGCTGGACGAAGCCACCGCCGCCGCCGAGGCCATGACGCTGGCCAAGCGCAGCGTCAAGAGCAAAAGCAATGTGTTCATCGTCGCCGGCGACTGCCACCCCCAGACGATTGAAGTGCTCCAGACGCGCGCCCGGCCGCTGGGCATCGAGATCAAGGTCAGCAGCGCCTCGGCAACCGTGCCGCAGCTCATGGCAGGCGGCGGCTATTTCGGCGTGCTGGCGCAATACCCGGCCACCACCGGCGCGATTCACGACCTGCGGCCGCTGGCCGGCGTGGCCCATGCCAGTGGTGCAGCGCTGTGCGTGGCCGCCGACCTGCTGGCGCTGACGCTGCTCACGCCGCCCGGCGAATGGGAGGCCGACATCGTGCTGGGCAGCACCCAGCGCTTTGGCATGCCGATGGGCAACGGCGGCCCGCATGCCGCCTACCTCGCCTGCCGCGACGAATTCAAGCGCTCGCTGCCGGGCCGGCTGGTCGGCGTCAGCGTGGACAGCCACGGCCAGCCGACCTACCGGCTGGCGCTGCAGACCCGCGAGCAGCACATCCGGCGTGAAAAGGCCACCTCCAACATCTGCACCGCGCAGGTGCTGCCGGCCGTCGTGGCCAGCATGTACGCGGTCTACCACGGCCCGCAGGGCTTGAAGCGCATTGCCGAGCGGGTGGCCACCTACACCGCGATTTTCGTGCACGGCCTGCGCCAGATGGGCTACGAGATCACCCACCAGGGGGCTTTTGACTCGGTCACCGTGAAAACAGGTGACGCTACGAATTCAATAGCTGAACGCGCACGCCAGTCTTGCGCAAACCTTAGGTTTCGCTTAAAAAATCACCTTGGCGTGTCGCTGGACGAGACCACCCGCCGCAGCGACATCGAACTGCTCTGGTCGTTTTTCGCCAAGCCTGGCCAGACCGTGCCGGTGGTGAGCAGCTTCGAGCAGGGCCTGGAAACCCTGATCCCGGCCGAGTTGCGCCGCACCAGCGAGTTTTTGGCGCATCCGGTGTTCAACACCCACCACAGCGAAACCAGCATGCTGCGCTACATCCGCATGCTTGGCGACAAAGATCTGGCGCTGGACCGCAGCATGATTCCGCTGGGCAGCTGCACCATGAAGCTCAACGCGACCAGCGAGATGATTCCGGTCACCTGGCCCGAGTTCGCCAACATCCATCCGTTCGCGCCGCCCGACCAGTTGCTCGGCTATGCCGAGCTTGACCAGCAACTGCGCGACTGGCTGTGCCAGGCCACCGGTTATGCCGGCATCAGCCTGCAGCCCAATGCCGGCTCGCAGGGCGAATACGCCGGCCTGCTGGTCATCAAGGCCTACCTGGAGGCCAATGGCCAGGGCCAGCGGAACATTTGCCTGATTCCGTCGTCGGCCCACGGCACCAACCCGGCCAGCGCCCAGATGGCCGGCATGACGGTGGTCGTCACCGCCTGCGACGCGCAAGGCAATGTGGACATGGCCGACCTGCAGGCCAAATGCGAAAAGTACAGCGAGCACCTGGCCTGCGTGATGATCACCTACCCCAGCACCCACGGCGTGTTCGAGGTGCGTGTCAAGGACCTGTGCGAGCTGGTGCATTCGCACGGCGGCCGGGTCTATGTGGACGGCGCGAACATGAACGCGCTGGTCGGCACCGCCGCGCCGGGCGAGTTCGGCGGCGACGTGAGCCACCTCAATCTGCACAAGACGTTTTGCATTCCGCACGGCGGCGGCGGGCCCGGCGTCGGGCCGGTGTGCGTCGTGGCGGACCTGGTGCCCTACCTGCCCGGCCATGCCACGGCGGGCCTGCGTGGCGGAGGCGCCGGTTTCACCGCCGGGCCGCCCCAAGGTGAAACAGCCCCCTCGGGGGGCAGCGCATTACACGAAGTGAAAAGCGTGGGGGCCATATCTGCCGCGCCGCTGGGCAATGCCGCCGTGCTGCCGATCAGCTGGATGTACTGCCGCATGATGGGGCCGGAAGGGCTGAAACAGGCCACCGAAGTGGCAATCTTGAGCGCCAACTACATCAGCGCGCGGCTCAAGGGCCACTACCCGACGCTGTATGCCAGCGAGAACGGCCATGTGGCGCACGAATGCATCCTGGACCTGCGCCCTTTGAAGGAAACCAGCGGCGTGACGGCCGAGGACGTGGCCAAGCGGTTGATGGACTACGGCTTTCATGCGCCGACGCTGAGCTTTCCAGTGCCCGGCACCTTGATGGTCGAGCCGACCGAAAGCGAAAGCCTGGCCGAGTTGGACCGTTTCATTCAAGCCATGATCGCCATTCGCGGGGAAATCCGCCAGATCGAAAGTGGCCACTGGCCGCAGGACAACAACCCGCTCAAGCATGCGCCGCACACGGCGGCCAGTTTGCTGGCGGCCGACTGGGACCGGCCGTATTCCCGCGAGACCGGCGCTTTCCCGCTGGCCAGCCTGAAGGCAATCAAATACTGGCCGCCCGTGGGCCGCGTGGACAATGTCCATGGCGACCGCAACCTGTCGTGCAGCTGCATTCCGGTGGCGGATTACGCTTGACCCTTGCGGCTCACCGCCTGCGTACCTGAACTCCTCCCTCCCCCTTTGGGAGAGGACTGGGGTGACGGCCAGCGGTGGCGGCAATGGCAATCCCGCTTCATTCCATCCATCCTTCCTTCACAGAAAAACCCATGAAACCAACCCTTGCCCTGCTCGCCCTCGCCGCTTTCGCTTCCAGCGCCATTGCCGTGGCCCCGCCCGAAACCCTGCCTTCGGGCGTGAAAATCGTCCACACGGTCGATGGCACGGGTGCCCAGCCCAAGGCATCGGACACGGTGAAGGTTCACTACCGCGGCACGCTGGCCGACGGCAAGGAATTTGACAGCTCCATCAAGCGCGGCCAGCCGGCTTCGTTCCCGCTCAACCGGGTGGTGCCCTGCTGGACCGAAGGCATGCAAAAAATCAAGGTCGGCGGCAAGGCCACGCTGACCTGCCCGCCGGCCAGCGCCTATGGCGACCGGGGCGCCGGCAATGCGGTGCCGCCCAATGCCACGCTGACGTTTGAAGTCGAGCTGCTGGCGATCGAGAAGTAAGCCGTTCAAGACCCGGGATTCGCGGCCGGCTCGGCCGTTTCCAGAGCCTCGAGCAGCGCGGCATTGAAGGCTTCAGCCCGTTCGAACTGCACCCAGTGCCCGGCGTCTTCGATCAGCGACAGCGCCACGAAGCCGGGCGCCTGGCGCAGCGCTGGTTCGAGCCGGTGCAGCTGGCCCCGGTACAGCGCGTCTTCAGTGCCGTAAATGGCCCGCACCGGGCAGCGCACCTGCAGCAAAGCCCGCGCCAGCACATCGGTGCGTGACAGGCTGCGGCCTTTCATGCGGTCGCGCAGCACATTGGCCTCATGCAAGCGCAAAGCGGTGTCGGTGATCGAGGCCGGGTGGTGCAGCATCAAGGCAGCCAGGTTGTGCCGGTGCGCCTCCAGGCGCTGGCTGGCCTGCGGCACATGTCGCCAGGCATTGAGGCGGATGGCCCGGTCGGGCGCGATGCCCAGGCCCGGCGCGCCGACCAGCACCAGCCGCGCTGCCCGCGCCGGCGTTGAGGCGGCGAGCAGGCCGGCGACCATGCCGCCAAACGAAAAGCCGACCAGATCGCAGGCCCGCCCGCCGAGCAGGCATTGCAGGCCTTGCTCGAGTGGTTCGGGAACCGCATCGGCATCGGTGCCGCCCGCCGGCAGGGCGGAGTCGCCAAAGCCGGGCAGGTCGGGCACCAGCACCCAGCGGCCTGCCGCAAGCAGGCCGGTGATGTTGCGCAGCCAGTGCGTCCAGCTGCCGCTGCCGCCGTGCAGCAGGACCAGCGGCGCCAGGGCCGGATCGCACGCGCTCTGGCCCCAGGCGTGCCAGACCATGCGGCCGGCGCCGCACGGCGTTTCCAGGCGGGTGGCAGTGCTCCACACGGCCCGTACCTCGGCGGGCATGGCATCAAGGGAAGTGGCGGCGGCGACAGCCTCTGCGGCGGCCAGGGAGTCAAAGCGCATGGTCAAGGATTCGCTGTTCAGCCAAACAGGCTGTCAAAGCCGCCATCGGGCTCGAACCGCCGGTTGCGGTAGTACAGCCGCGTCGGTCCGGGCATGGCCGGGGCACGCACCGAATGCCGCGCGTCGCCGGGGTAGCAGATCACCCGCCCGCCCGCCTCGTCGAAGGGCTCGGGCTGGATCAGCGGCGGCAGGCGGCTGCGCGCCTCCCGCAGCACGCTGGCGACCGACGCATGCCGGCTGAGCTGCGCCAGGCTCATGATCTGCGGCGGCGCCAGCTCGATCTGGCCGGCCCAGTACTGCGCCAGCGCCAGGCGCGGGCTGAGCCACAGGCTGGCGGTCGTCTCGATGTCGTCATGCACCGCCACCTGGGAAGCCGGCACGGTCGAGACGAAAAAACGGGTGTCAAAGCGCTTGTTGGTCACCGACGGGCTGGTCGGCGTGATCCAGCGTGTCCAGGGCACCAGATGGCTGGCTTGCAGGCGCAGCGCCTGCTCGCTGAGCAGCGCATTGAAGCACTGCCCGGCGCGCAGCAGCGCAGCCGCCCGGGCGCAGTCCACCGCCTGGCCGCCTGCAGTCTGCGCGAACAGCACGCCGGATTCTTCAAACACCTCGCGCATCGCCGCCACATACAAGCCGCCCGCCGTGCGCGGGCTGATGCCGGCTTCGTTAAGCCCGGCATGGAGCAGCGCCAGCGGCTGGTCCAGGTGGGCCGCCATGTCGAGCTCGTCGTCCGCCGCATCGACCTTGCCGCCCGGAAAGACAAAAGCCCCGCCCAGCACGTCGGACCGGCTGTGGCGCTGCATCAAAAACACTTCCAGGCCCGCAGGCGCATCGCGCAGCAGGACCACCGTGGCGGCCGGGCGCAACGGCGTGGTGACGATATCCAGGTTCAATTCCACAGTCTGCTTTCATCACGAGGGCGTCCGGCTTGTCGGGCTGCCCCACGAAAAATATTTATATAAACGCTCTATTGTGCTTGACGGGCGGTCGTAATGTGCTATTTATTTTATAGCAATTAACCCCTGCTTGCCGATTGGAAGTGCTTTTTCAAGACAGGCAGCGCAGGCGCCACCGGCTGCTTTTCAAGCGCTGCCCCCGGCTTATTCACGGCCCACCTTGCCGCGCGACTCCTTGGTGGCCGAGCGCTGGCTTTTGCTTTCCAGGCGTCGCTGGCGCGAGCCGTAGGTGGGCTTGGTGGCGCGCCGGGCCCTGGGCGGATTGGACACGCCGTCGACAATTTGCTGCAGGCGGGCCAGCGCGTCCAGCCGGTTCATCTCCTGGGTGCGGTGCTGCTGCGCCTTGAGCACCAGCACGCCGTCCTGGGTGATGCGGCTGTCGCTCAGGGCCAGCAGGCGCTCCTTGATGTCGTCAGGCAGGGTTGAAGCGGGAATGTCGAAGCGCAGGTGCACCGCGCTCGACACCTTGTTGACATTCTGCCCGCCGGCGCCCTGCGCCCGGATGGCGCTGAGCTCGACCTGGCGCTCGTCGACCGGAACCTTGCGCAGCTCAGCCATGCAAGATCCCCGACCCACAGGCGCCAGGGCCTTGGGCAAAGGGGCAATTGCAGGAAAACCATCGATTTTTCATGGGCGTCGTCCGATTATCGACGCCCCGCGTCCGGACCCAACCGAGGTAATCGCCTTTGCTATTTTTTTAGCAGCTAATAAGGCACGCCGGTATTGCACCTTAAGCAGTTTTTATCCATTTTTATCGACTACGGCCCGACACTTCCGGTGATCGGCAGCACGATGCCGGTGATGTAGCTGGCGCACACCGGCGAGGCCAGAAAGACATAGGCCGGCGACAGCTCTTCCGGCTGGGCCGGGCGCTTCATGTCGGTGGCCGCGCCGAACGTCTGGATGGACTCGGCGTCCTTGTCGGACGGATTGAGCGGTGTCCAGACCGGCCCGGGCGCCACCGCATTGACGCGAATGCCCTTGTCGATCAGGCTGCTGGCGAGCGACTTGGTGAACGCATGGATGGCGCCCTTGGTGGCCGAGTAGTCGAGCAGCTTGGCGCTGCCTTCCAGCCCGGTCACCGAGCCGGTATTGATGATGCACGCGCCGCGTTGAAGGTGCGGCAGCGCCGCCTTGGCCATGTGAAAGTAGCCGTAGACATTGGTGCGCAGGGTTTCATCGAAGCGTTCTTCGGTAAGGTCTTCGAGCGAGTCGGCATGCGCCTGAAAAGCGGCGTTGTTGACCAGGATGTCGAGCTTGCCGAACCTGGCCACGGTTTTTTCCACCACCTCGTGGCACTGCGCCGCATCCTTCACATCGCCGGACACCAGCAGGCAGCGCCGGCCTTCGGCTTCAACGCAGCGCTGGGTCTTTTCGGCGTCGACATGCTCGTTGAGGTAAAAAATCGCCACGTCGGCGCCTTCCCTGGCAAACAGCACCGCCACCGCCCGGCCGATGCCGGAGTCGCCGCCGGTGACCAATGCGGTCAGCCCTTCGAGCTTGCCGCTGCCCTTGTAGGCCCCGGCCATGAACCGGGGCGGCAGCTGCATGTCCGCCTCCAGCCCCGGCTTTTGCAGGTGCTGCGCGGGCAGCGGTGGGGCGGGCTGGTCAATTTTGCTGGTTTGGACCGGCTGTTCCTCGCCAGGTCCGTCACCGGATTGATCGGATTTTTCCCGGTCCTTGTCGTCTTGCTGCCGCTGGATGTTGCGCTGCGTGTCGACCACCGCGTCGCTGCTGTGCTCTGCCGGTGCGCCGGAGGGGATGTGTGTCATGCATGGCTCCTGCAAAAACCAAAAGCATGAATCTACCGCCCCGGTTTTCCCCGCCCTGTAGGAAGACTGCGCGCTTGCCGGCCGGCCTTTTCGGCTCAGCCCCGGCGGCGCATGATGTCCGGCGAGGCGACCTGCACATCGCCGCATTGCGCGCGCTGGCGCAGCGCATGCTCCATGACGACGAGGGCCAGCATGGCCTCGGCGATCGGCGTGGCCCGAATGCCGACGCAGGGGTCGTGCCGGCCTTTGGTCACGACCTCGGCTGGCTGGCCCTGAACGTTGATCGACTGGCGCGGCGTGATGATCGAGCTGGTTGGCTTGATGGCGATCGACACCTCCAGGTCCTGGCCGGTGCTGATGCCGCCGAGCACGCCGCCG
>JACMQR010000024.1 GCA_014376885.1 Polaromonas sp. | reverse complement strand
TATCCCGGCGGCCATGGCCCGCTGTGGGACTTGGCCGAAGACCAGCATTCCATCCGGCTGATCGAATCCATGGCAGCGGCCGGCAAGGTGGTCTGCACCGTCTGCCATGCCCCTGGCGTGCTGCGCCATGTCAAGGCCGCCAACGGCACCCCCCTGGTGCAGGGCAAGAACGTCACCGGCTTTACCAACACCGAAGAGGCGGGGGTAGGGCTGACCGACATCGTTCCCTTTCTGGTCGAGGACATGCTGGTGAAAAACGGCGGCAACTACAGCAAGAGCGCCGACTGGCTGCCGTTTATCGTCGCCGACGGCCGGCTCATCACCGGTCAGAACCCAGCCTCGTCAGAGCCGGCGGCGCAGGCCGTGCTGCGCCAGCTAAAAGGGCAGTAAGCGCCCAAAGGCCGGCCAGGTGTAGAACCCAGGGCCACTACCCGCCGAGTCGCCAAGTCGCCACCCATTCATCCACCGCTCCACCGAGGAACCCATGGCCTATCAAAGCACCAACCCCTACACCGGAAAAGTCCTTCAAACCTTCGAGCAAATCACCGATGCGCAGCTTGAGGACCATCTCAAGCAGGCCTCCAACTGCTTTGAAAACATCTGGTGCCACACCTCATTTTCCGAACGCGCCGCTGTCTTGCGGCGCGCCGCCACCATTTTGCGCGAGCGACCGCAGGAATTTGCCAAGCTGATCACGCTGGAGATGGGCAAGCTGCTGCCGCAAAGCCTGGGCGAAGTCGCTCTGAGCGCGGCCATTCTTGACTACTACGCCGAGCATGCCGAGCGCTTTCTGGCTCCCGAAAAAATCGCCACGCCGCGCGGCGAGGCGATGGTCGAGAGCAGCCCCATCGGCGTGCTGTTCGGCGTCGAGCCGTGGAACTACCCGTACTACCAGGTCGCCCGCTTTGCCGCGCCCAACCTGATGGCCGGCAATGTCGTCATGGTCAAGCATGCCTCCAGCGTGCCGCAGTGCGCGCTGGCGTTCGAGCGGCTGATGGTCGAAGCCGGCGCGCCAGCCGGGGCCTACACCAACCTCTTCGTCTCCAAGGAGCAGGTGACGCAGGTGATCGACGACGCCCGCATCCGCGCCGTGGCGCTGACCGGCAGCGAAGCCGCCGGGGCAGTGGTGGCCGCGCGCGCCGGCCAGAATCTGAAGAAAACAACGATGGAACTCGGCGGCAGCGACGCCTTCATCGTTTTGGAAGATGCTGACCTGGACAAGGCGGTCAAGCATGCGGTCAGCGGCCGCATGGGCAACTCGGGCCAGGCCTGCACCGCCTCCAAGCGCTTCATCGTCGTCGACAGCCTGGCCGACCGCTTTCTGGAGAGATTCCAGGCGGCGCTGGAAAATTTCAAGCCCGGCGACCCGATGGACAAGCAGACTACGCTGGCGCCGCTGTCGTCGCTTGAAGCGCTGAAGAACTTGCTCGCCCAGGTGGACGGCGCGGTGGCCGGCGGCGCGCGCCTGCTGCTTGGTGGCGCGCGCATTGCCGGCCTGGACGGCGCCTTTATGCAGCCGACCATTCTGACCAACATTGACAAGGCCAATCCGGCCTACTTGCAGGAATTCTTCGGGCCGGTGGCACTATTTTTCCGGGTGCCTGACGAGGATTCAGCCGTGGCGCTGGCCAACGACTCGCCGTTCGGCCTGGGTGGCTCGGTATTCACCCAGGACGTCGAGCGCGGCAAGCGGGTGGCGCGTCGGATCGATACTGGCATGGTGTTTATCAATTCAGACCTCACATCATCACCTGAATTACCGTTTGGCGGCGTGAAAAATTCCGGCTATGGCCGCGAACTGTCGGGCGCAGGCATTCAGGAATTCGTCAACAAAAAACTGATCCGGGTGAGTTGAGCCCAGCCCATCCCAGCCCGGACAGCCGGGCATATTTGCTATAAGAAGCAGAGCTGCCAGCCTTTTCCCGGCTTGCACATTAAGCTCCTTTCACT
>JACMQR010000175.1 GCA_014376885.1 Polaromonas sp. | reverse complement strand
GCCGTCACAGTACGAGGTGCGGTGGTTGTAGGCGGTGAGGCAGGGCGAGCATGGCCACTGGCTGTAGAACGAATGGCACCTGGGCGTCAGCGGCGCGTACAGGGCGGGCGTTTCCGGGCCGAACAGCATCAATGTCCAGATCGGCGTGAGCGCGGCAAACTGGCCGGGGCCGCCGTCGTTGGTGACCAGCAGGCGCGCTGCATGGAACAGCGCCAGCAGTTCGGAAATCGAGCGGGTGTAGCCGGTCAGGTCGACGATATTGCCCCCACGGTCGCTCACTTCGTGTAGCTTCCTGCCCCCCGAGGGGGCCGCTGCGCCTGCGGTCTGGCGAAGCCAGTCCCGCGGCCCCTGCTGGAATGGGGAGTCCGCTAGATCATTCCCCTCGCCACCGATATCGGCGGTGGCTTGAACTTGCGCCACCAGCTGGCGCGCCAGCGCCTGGTCGTCCTTCAGGCCGATCACCGCCACGGCGCAGCCGTCGGCCACCAGGCCCGTGCAGAGCGCCGTGTAGGACTCCAGGGGCCAGGCGCGGATCGGCAAGATGCCGCCGCCCGGATAGACCAGCACCAGCGGCCGGCCGGCAATGGCCGGGAAATCCTGCGCCAGACGCGCTTTGATGCCCTGGACCAGCGCGCCATCGAGCGCTACATGCGGCGGCGGTTTCGGACTCGCCACCACGGCCAGCTTGGACTTTGGCGAGGCGGTCGAGTCAATCGCCCGCGCCAGCGTCAAAAACTGCGCGCTGATGTGGTGGTACGGGTTGTAGGGCACCGGCCGGTTGATGTGCGAGCCGCGGTACAGGCCTTCCTGCGTGTGCCGGTGAAAGCCCACCCGCACGGCAGCGCCGCTGGCATACGACAGCAGGCTGCTGATGCGCGAGAACAGCTCGCAGTCGATCGCTACATCGACATTCGCCCGGCGTAGCGCCCGGATGGCTTGCCACAGGCTGGCCAGCAGCGCCGTGAGCGAGCGGTCATCGACCGTGTGGACATTCGCCGGCTCCATCACCTGCATCAGGTCGAGGATCTCGCGGTTCTTGCGGAACAGCAGCGCATGCAGCGGCGCGTCGGGGTAGCGCGTTTTCAGGCGCGCAAACATGTCATTGGCCAGCACCAGGCTGCCCATTTCGGACAACAAAATCACCACAATGGCGCGCGGCGCGGGGTCCCTGGCTGGCGCTGGCCGGAAACGGCGCTTGAGGGCATCGAAACCGGAAACCGCCGCGCACAGCGGAATGCCGGCCCAGCGGTCAATGAAGCGCTGCAGGTCGATGTTCATGGCTCAGACGCCGCGCTGCCGGTCGGCCTTGAACTGACGCATGAAGTCACCAAAGCGCCCGGCGTCCAGCGCATCCCGCACCTCCTGCATCAGGGCCAGGTAGTAATGCAGGTTGTGGATGCTCGCCAGCATGGGGCCGAGCATCTCGCCGCAGCGGTCCAGGTGGTGCAGGTAGGCGCGGCTGAAGCCGCCCGTGGCCGTGCCGTCCGGCAGCGTCCGGCCCCGGCAGGCATAGCAGCTGCAGGTGCTGTCCACCGGCGCTTCTTCTGTTTTGTAGCGGGCGTTGCGGATTTTCAGGTCGCCAAAGCGGGTGAACATGTGGCCGTTGCGCGCATTGCGCGTCGGCATCACGCAGTCGAACATGTCCACGCCCGAGGCCACGCCCTCGACCAGGTCTTCCGGCGTGCCCACGCCCATCAGGTAGCGCGGCTTGCCGGCCGGCAGGCGGTGCGGCGTGTGCGCCATGATGCGCAGCATTTCTTCTTTGGGCTCGCCAACGCTGACGCCGCCGACGGCATAACCCGGCAGGTCGAGCTCGACCAGCGCGTCGAGCGATTCCTGGCGCAAGTTTTCAAACATGCCGCCCTGCACGATGCCAAACAGCGCATTGGGATTGGCCAGTTTTTCAAACTCGCTCACGCAGCGGCTGGCCCAGCGCAGGCTCAAGGCCATCGACGTGCGGGCTTCCTGCTCCGTCGTGATGTGGCCCTTGGTGTCGTAAGGTGTGCACTCGTCAAACTGCATGACGATGTCGCTGTTCAAAATGGTCTGGATCTGCATCGAGATCTCAGGCGTCAAAAACAGTTTGTCGCCATTGACCGGTGACGCAAATTTCACACCTTCTTCGGAGATCTTGCGCATCTCGCCCAAGGACCAGACCTGAAAGCCGCCGCTGTCGGTCAATATGGGTTTGTTCCAGCTTTCAAACTTGTGCAAGCCGCCAAATTGCTGCATCACGTCCAGGCCGGGGCGCATCCACAAATGAAAGGTATTGCCCAGGATGATTTGCGCGCCCATTTCATGCAGCGACTGCGGCATCACGCCCTTGACGGTGCCATAGGTGCCGACCGGCATAAAAATGGGGGTTTGTACGACGCCGTGGTTGAGCGTCAAGGTGCCGCGCCTGGCATGGGATCCCGCATAGGCGGCGCCGTCCAGAGTGGATTTTTCGTCGGTCTTCAGAACTTCAAATTCGAGCATCTTGTGATTGTCGCAGGTGTAATTTGGCTTTCAGGCCGCAACTTTTCGCGCCAGCAACATGCAGTCGCCATAGCTGAAGAACTGGTAGCGCTGGGCAATCGCATGCTGGTACAGCGCCATGATGTGTTCGTAGCCCGAAAAGGCACTGACCAGCATCATCAGCGTGCTTTTGGGCAGGTGGAAATTCGTCAGCAGCAGGTCCACCACGGCAAAGTTAAAGCCGGGCGTGATGAAGATGTTGGTGTCGTTGCACTCCGGACCAAACGTGGCATAGGACTCCAGCGCCCGCACGGTGGTGGTGCCGACGGCCACCACACGTCCGCCGCGCGCCTTGCAGTCGGCAATTGCCTGCACCGTCGTTGCCGGCACTTCAAAACGCTCGAAGTGCATGACGTGGTCCACAATGTTGACGGCCTTGACCGGCTGAAAGGTGCCCGCGCCCACGTGCAGCGTGACGCTGGCGCGCGTGATTCCGCGCGCCTCGAGTTGCGCCAGCACGGCT